>DATFQY010000050.1:0-42673 GCA_035263845.1 Thermoanaerobaculia bacterium
GGCTCGTAATAGCCGCTGCGCGCGGAGACCTGCCAGCTCTTGTTCTTGACCTTGACCTTCAGAGTGTGGAACTTTCCGTTCTCCGGCACGCGGACCGGCTGGAAGGCGAGGAGGTAGATGAGTCCGGTCCTTTCCAGGAGCTTGTCGAAGGAGTCCGACATCTCGTTCGCGTTCTTCAAGAACTGGCCGCCGGTCTCCTCCGAGATGTAGAAGAGCGTGTCCTGGCCGTTGATCGGAAGGTCGTTGGCGGTCATTGCGACCCCCGTGCGGAGGCCGCCGATGTCCACCGAGTGGATGATGCAATCGGAGCGGTTGAACAACGCGAGCGCGCGGGTCATCTGACTCTTCAAGTCCGTGTTCCCGAAGCGGCTGTCGTTGTCGATCTTCCAGGTCTGGCCCCGGATGGCCCACTCCGCCTCCTTGGCTCCGGCATTGGAGCTCGTGGCGCCGGACAGCTCGCGGCTGTCGAATCCTTCCGAGAGGTAGAGGATGTGCTTCCTTCCCGGAACGGCGTCGAGGGAGACCGCGAGCTTGGCGAAAGAGTCGAGCATCCGGCTGATGCGGTCGCGGTAGATCGACCGCGCGCTCTTCTCGAACATCGTCTGCATGTTCTCCAGCGCCTCCCCCATCGCCGCGTCGAGACCGCTGCCGGGGTCGCCGCCGGTGATCGAGAAGGGGTTGTCGGAGACCTGGTTGGGCTGTGTGACGAGGAGGGCGAGCGGATCGGGATTACGCTGGACCAGGTTGGGAAGGCCCAGCGTGTCCACGGCGACCGCGAGCTGGGTCCGGTCGCCGGTGAACCCGACGATCAGGCGGAACCCGGTCTCCACCGAGTAAGTCGCGATGGCGGCGGTGTCGAGCTCCTTCATGCGGGTCACGACGAAGTCCCGGGCCGAGTGGCGCGCGCGGACGACCCCCTGGACCGACGCGAAGGAGAGGTCGAAGAGGATCAGGAAGTGGCGGCTCGCCGCCGGGTTGAGCGGGGGTTCTCCGGGCTCGGGGGCCGGGAGGGCCCTTCTCTGGTCGAGGACCTCGAATCCCGTGATCGTCTGCGGCTTGCCGTCGTCGAAGACCTCGAAATCCTCGGCCTTGAGCCCCTCGACCGGCTTGCCGTCCTTGTCCACGACGTTGACCGGGACCTCGACGACGACGACGCGCGCTTCCTCGCGCACCGTGTTCGGAGGATCGGTCTTGACCGCTTTCTGGGCCAGGACGAAAGAGGAGAATCCCAGCGCCGCGACGGACGCGGCGGCGGCTCCGACCCGAAGGCTCTGGCGCATGGCGCACCCCCCCGATGTTTCCTATCTTCCTCCCGGGGGACGCCTTGCGCAACCAATCGTTGGGCCGGAGACCCGATCTCAGCGGGTTGCCGGAGCCTGGTCCCGCGCGCCGGGAAAGACGGTCCCCGCTCTGGAGCGAACGGCGGCCGCGGCGGCGCGGTCCCCGAGGACTTCCCACGTGTGGGCCGCAGCGAACCAGACGTCCGGGCGCCGGGACTTTACTGTCATCTCCTCGAGAATCCGCCGCGTCTCTCCGCCTTTTCCCTGGCTCGCGTAGAGCAGGGCCAGTCCCGTCCATCCCCTCGGGTTCTCCGGGAAGGACTGGATCTCGCGGCGGAACGCCTCCTCCGCCTCGCTCTCGCGCCCGAGGCGCGCGAGGACGTCACCTCTAAGGAACTCTTCATCTTTGATGGGAGGGGCGACCTCCTTTTCGGACGCGCGCTTCAACTCCTCGAGCGCATTCCACGACGCGTCGAGCGATCCCGCCTGCTTCTCGGCTTGCGCCAGGAGCAGCCGGCACCGGCGCGACCGCTCGTCGGCGGCGAGGCACTCCTTCGCGAGGCGGCGGGCCTCCTCGGCATGCCCGGAGGCGAGCTCTACCTGGATCGAGAGCTCCCGCGCTCCGGACGCCCCCATCGCCGAGGCCGCCTGAGCGTAGGTCCGGGCCCGGGCGGTATCTCCCTTTTCCAGGGCGAGCTCCGCGAGGCCGACGACGATCTGCGATCGGCCCGGCACCATCCGGTCCGCCTCGAGCAGCGCGTCGAAAGCCTCCGCCGGCCGGCCCGCCTGGCGAAGCACCCGCGCGAGCGCCTCCTTCGCGTCCAGCATCCCGGGCGATTCGGCGGCGAGCTTTCGAAGGACCGCCGCGGCCTCCTCGTAACGACCCTCCGCCGAGAGCCGCGAGGATTCCTTGAGGGCCGCGAGAGCTCCGATGCGGTCCTTCGGATCGGGAAGGTTCTTTCCGGCGGCCTGGGACGTCACCGAGATGTAACCGAGGGCCGCGAGCTTCTTGACGGTCTCGGGGTCCGCGGACCCCGGCTCGGTGAAGGGCCTCTCCATCCGGTCCAGCTCGGCTCGCATCGCGCGGAGCGCGTCCGGGACTCCGCGGGCCAGGTCGTTCTTCTCGCCGGGATCGGCGGTCCAGTCGTAGATCTCGGGCCGAGGCGCGTGGATGTACTGGAAGCGCCGGTCGGTCAGCGAGGCGAGGTCGCTCCAGCCCAGGTGAAAGCGCGGGTAGAGCGTCTCGCTGTAGACGCGGCGGGAATCCTCCCTGCCGTTCCTCGACAGCAGGGACGACCCTGGAAGCCCCTCCGGGGGCTTGACGCCCGCCGCCGCGGCCACGGTCGGGAAGACGTCCACAAGCGCGGCGGTGCGGCCGTCCCGCGCGGCGGAATGGGAGCCTGGGAGCTTGACGAAGAGAGGAACGCGGACCGCCTCGCGGTAGAGGAAGATCCCGTGCTCGTCCTCGCCGTGGTCGCCGAGGCCCTCCCCGTGATCCGAGAGGAACACCACGAGCGAGCCGTCGTATCGTCCCTTCGCCTTCAGGAACGCCAGGAACTTCCCGACGGCGTCGTCGGCCGCGGCGATCTCGCCGTCGTATGGCCTGGCCGTGTAGCGCGCGGAGAAGGGCTCGGGCGGCGTATACGGCGAGTGGGGCTCGTAGAGGTGGAGGAACGCGAAGAAAGGCTTGCCTTCCGGCAGCTCCGAGACCCAGCGCTCGAGGATCCTCTCGGTCTCGAGGCCGGGCCGCTGGACCTCCCCGATCGCCTGGCCGGCCCGGCTCGCCTCGACCCGGTCGTCGTAGAAGTCGAAGCCCGCGGAGATCCCCGTCGTGTGATCGAGCACGAAGGCCGAGACGGCCGCGCCCGTGGCGTATCCGCGGCCCTTGAGCAGCGAGGCCAGCGTCGTCCGTGACTTCTCCAGCCGGTAGCCGACGTTGTCCCGGACGCCGTCCTGGAAAGGCAGGAGGCCGGTCAGGAGCGAGGCATGAGACGGCAGCGTCAGCGGGACCTGGGAGACGGCGTTCTCGAAGACGATCGAGTCGCGGGCGAGCGCGTCGAGCGCCGGCGTCTCGACGCCCTTGTAACCGTAGGCCGGGAGGTGGTCGGCGCGAAGCGTGTCCACACAGATCAGGACGACCGGCGCGTTGGGGAAGACATCGGCCTCCCGCCGGCATGCGGCGAGGGACGTCAAGAAAAAGAACGCGACGAGGATGAGGGAACGACGCGAGGCGGGCGGGCGCAACGCCCGCCCCTACGGCACGTCTTGGATCATTTGATGCTCTTCAAGAGATCCTTTGCGTCGGCGGCGTGGGAGCCGTTGGGCTCGAGCTCCAGGCACTTCTGGAGGTCCGCCTTCGCCTCCGGGTTCTTCTTCAACTGGAGCGCCGTGAGACCGCGATAGAAGTAGCCCTCCGCGTCGTCGGGTTTGATCTTCACCGCGCGGTCGAACTGGTCCCAGGCGCCCGCCGGGTTCTTCTTGTTCAGCAGGACGATCCCCGCGTTCAGGAACACGCCGGGGTCCTTGACGCTGTCGGCCGGGAGCTTGTCGAGCAGCGCCTTGCCCTCCTCGACGTTGCCCTTCTCGATCTGGAGGTTGGCGAGGAGAAGCGTCGTGTCTACGTCCTCCGGCGCCGCGTCATGAGCCTTCTGGAGGGCGCCGATCGCCTCGTCGTACTTCTTCTCGCCGTAGTAGGTCCTCGCGATCGCACGCAGGATGATCGGGTTGTTCGGCACGGCGGCGAGCGCCTTCTCGTACTCGCCGCGAGCTCCCGCGTAGTCCTTCTGGTCGAGCAAGGCATTGCCCTTCTCGATCATCGGGATGATCTCCGCTCTCGTGTCCTTCGGCGCGATCGCGGCGCCGGCCGGCGCCGCCGGCGGAGCGTCAGGCATCTTCTCGAGCTTGATCTCCATCGGCGGGATGCGTGTCAGCTCGGAGAGGTGGACCTGCGTCTTGCGCGTGACGTAACCGGGCGCCGTGATGTCCACGTCCCAGTCCCCGCTGGCGAACCCATAGTAAGCGAAGCGGCCCTTCGCGTCCGTCTCAACGGTCGGCCCGACATCCTTACCGTGGAGCTTGAAGACGAGCTGCGCCTTGGCGATCGGCTCGCCCTTGTCGCCGACGACGTGGCCATCGAGGCGGGCCTTGCCCTTCCAGTCCTGCCCGGCGGCCGGGGCCGCCAGGGACAGCGCGGCCAGGGACGCGAACGCGATCGGAAGCGCCCCCCGGAACGGGCGATGGAATCCCATGGGTTCCTCCTCCTCCAGCAAAAAGAAAAAGCCCGGCGGCGCGAGCCGCCGGGCTGAGATTCTAACCGTGAAGAGACTTAGAAGGAGATCCGTCCGGAGAACCGGAGGATTCGCGGCGCCTGGGTCTCGAAGATCGTGTTGGTCCCGTTGACCGGGCTGCTCACGTTCAACCGCGAGTTCCTCTGTGTCACCGTGATGTCGTTGAACACGTTGAACATGTCCACGGCGATCGTCGCGGAGACCGTCGAGGTGATCGGGATGTTCTTGTCCAGCCTCAGGTCGAGCTGGTGGGCCCACGCATAGCGGAAGGCGTCGACGTTGGTCGCATAGACGCGGGAGCTGCCGTCGCGGACTGCGGTGTCGGAGATCCAGTAGGCGATCGGATAGCCCTCGCGGCCGTAGAAGTTGCCGGCAACCGTGAAGCCCAGCGGGAGCTGGTAGGCGCCGCTGACGTTGAACTGCCACCGGGCCTGCAGGTTGACGTTGCCGAAGGAGCCGCTGCCGCCGCCGGCGTTGGGCGCCAGCAGGCCGCCGTCCTCGCACATGCCGGGAACCGAGTCCTCGCCGCTGTTGTAGAGCTTGTTGTTCGGGTCCGGGCACGCTCCTGATCCGACGTTCTGCTTGGCCATGTTGTACGCGAAGCTGCCGCGCGCCATCCAGCCCCCGGAGAGGCGCTTGTTGAGCGTCAGCTCGACGCCGTTGAAGTCCTGCGTGTAGTTGGGGCGGTTCGTGTAATAGACGCCCGGCGGGAGCGTCCCGTTGATCACGTAGACCGGGACGGTGACGGTCTGGCCATTGGGCAACGTGGCCGTGTCGTTATGGTCGAAGTGGTAGCTCGGGACTGCTCCGCTGGCGTCGGAGCGGTAGGAGAAGTAGAAGTCCTTCGCATGGCGGTAGGTGTAGGCCGCGTCCACCGCGAAGTTCGGGAAGAGCTCATGCCCCACGCCGATGACGAACTCGTCGGTCTTCTGCGACTTGATGTCCGGGTTGATGTTGTTGACCGAGACCGGCGAGGTCGGGTTGGCCGGGTTGAAGTTGACAGTACGAACTGCGGCGCCGGAAGTGTTGAGCTCGCCCGGGTCGATCAGGTTGTTTTTGTTCGCGTCGATCCACGGATAGTACGCGTAGGCGACGCCGGGGATGGCCGACAGAGCGCTGTTGGGGAACGAGCCGAGCTGGTTGGCGTACCGCGCGTAGGAGGCGCGGGCCAGCGTCCGGCGCTGCTCGCCAAGGGCGTAGGTCACGCCGAAGCGCGGGGAGACGTCCTGCCAGTGGATGCCGTCGCGCTCCGGGGCGTTCGCCGCCGGAAGGATGTTCGGGTAGAGCGGGTTGGCGGGGACGTTGCTCGCCAGCGCGGTGCCCTTCTGGTCGTCGTAGCGCAGGCCAGCGGAGATCGTCAGCCGGTCGGCCGTGATCGTGTCGCTGGCGTAGGCGCTCCAATAGGTCACCTCGGTGCGGCCCTTGGAGTCGCGGGTGATGGCGCCGCAAGCCTGGTGAGTGACGCCGGCCACGGTGCAGTCACCAGGGCTGTTGGCCGCGAAGGCGATCAGCCCCTGGCCCGGCCAGCTGCCGATGCTGGTGATTCCCGTGTTGCGCCACGAGCCGCCGCCCTTGATCTCGTGGCCGAGGTTGCCCGTGTTGAAGAAGTAGTTGAAGCTGCCCAGGGCCTGGTGCTGCGGCCTCTTGAAGTACTGGTTGATGAAGCTGTTGTGCCAGACACTGCTCGAGTCCTGGTAGACCTGCTTGTCGCCACCCTCCGCCACGAGCTGGAAGCCCTCGTCCAGGTAGGAGTAGAAGGCGTCCACGACGAGGTTCGAGCTGATGACCTGGTTGTCCTCGATCTTGTAGAGCGCCGTCGGGCCCTTCTGGTCAACCGTCGTCTCGGGCGGACGCGTGATCGCCGCGCTGCGGCCCTGCTTCCTCTTGTCGCCCCGCAGGTAGAACCCGGTCAGGGCGTTGGAGGGAAGGACCTGCCAGTTCAGCTTGCCGTTGATGTCTTCCAGGGTCGTCTTGTCCGGGAACCCGGTCGTCGTGATCAGGTCGATCTGGTCGCGGCCGTAGGAGCCCCACAGCCAAAGCCGGTCGCGAAGGACCGGTCCGCCGACCTCGATGCCGTAATCCTGGACGCCCGAGATCTGGCTGCCGACGAAGCTTCCGTTGCCGGCCGCCGACTGCTTCTTCATTTCGCTGTTCAGGTCCGGATGCGCCTGGAAGGCGGGGTCCGTGATGAACACGCGGGCGGAGCCGTGGACGTCGTTGGTTCCGCGCTTGGTGACCATGTTGAGCGTGACGCCGGCCGTCGCGATGGACGGGTCGTTGCCGCCCGTGACGACCTGCAGTTCCTGGAAGGCGTCGAAGTCCCAGTAGGTCGGCGACGACGCGCCCGACGCCATGTCGGAGACCGTGACGCCGTCGAGGTTCCAGGAGCCCTGAGTCGTCTGCGCGCCCTTGGCGACGAAGATCGACTGCTGGCCGCTCTGGTTGCCGCCGACGTTCAAGCGGTCGATCTGGACGCCCGGGATCGTCTGCATGACGACCCAGGGGTCACGCGCGCTGGGGATCATGTCCATCTCGTTGCGTGTGACGGTCGCGCCCGTTCCGACCTTCTTGGTGTCGAGCAGCGGGGCCTGCCCCTCGACCGTGACCGCCGCCTCGACCTTGGTGAGCTTCATGGTGGCGCGGACGTCGGTGTTGTGGCCGAGGGCAACGGAGACGGCTTTCTGGTCCACCGTCGTGAACCCGGAGAGCTCCATCTTCAAGCCGTAGCCCGTGCTCGGCGCCAGGTTCAAGAAGTGGAACTCGCCGCGGTTGTCGGTCGTTGTGATCAAGGTCGGGCCGCCGCCGGAGAGCGTGACCGTAACGCCCGGCAGAGCGCTGCCGTCCTCGGCGATGACTCGCCCGTAAAGGTTCCCGCTCTGCGCCTGTCCCAGCGCGAGGCCTGCCACAGCCATCGCGGCAAGGACAACGAGAGCGGTCATCCGGAGATTGGTTCCTCTCATTACCCCTCCTTCTCTTTCTGCTCTAGCGAGCAGCTTTCGAACACACCTTCCCTACCCGGAAAGCCCTTTCTTCCTAGGTTCGAGACATCCTTGCATGTGAGTTTACTGCCAATGTGGCGAAAATTTAGCAAGATGAAGGCCACTTGGAGGCTTGGGAATAAACGGCTGAAGGGGTTCGAGTTAGTACGAATCTGAACGTTCCTTAAAGGCGGTCCACAATCAAGTTTTTGAATCCTGATTCAAATTACCCATTGGGACCGGAAGGCCCACTGCGTGGCTCCGTGTCTCACGCCGGGATGACTCCCGGACTCGCCTTTCAGCCGCGGGAGGCGAACCGGGGATCGGAGGGGAACCGGCGACGGGCCTCGCGGCGCAGCTCCGCTTCGGCCTGGAGGTCGTCGGTCGCGCGGAAGGTACGCATGGCGAGCAGGAAAACCTCCGGCGTCGGCTGGCGCGAGACCAGGTCGAGGACGACCCGCCGCGCGTCGGTTCGGCGGTTCACCGAGGCGTAGAGAGCCGCAAGGGACACTCGAGCGTCGGTCCTGTCGGGATAGAGGCGAAGCTCCTCCAGGAACTCCCTCTCCGCCTCGGCGGCGCGTCCTTCCCTGGCCAGGACGTCTCCCCGAAGCATGTGGAGGCCCGACTGCGGGAGCTTGTCGCCCGCGGAAAGGTCGCGCGCCTGGTCGGCGAAGGCCCGGGCTGATGCGAGGTCTCCCTTCAAGACCGCGACGCGGCCCAGGACGAGGCACGCGCGGACCTTCGCCTTGCCGGTCGCTTTCTCCAGGCCGGCGCGCGCCGCCGCCTCCGCCGCGGCGAGATCGCCCCTTCCGAGCGCCGCCCGCGCCGCGATGTCGTCGGCGGAGGGGTCGCCTAAGGCGCGCAGGGCTTCGGCGTGCTTCTCCGCGTCGCCCCAGCGGCCCAGCTGCAGGCAGAGGTTCGCGACCTCGGCGACGTAGGGGCCGCGCGCGGCCTCCGGAACCAGGTCCACGGTCTTCTTCAACGCGGCCAGCGCCTCCTCGGAGCGCCCGAGCTGCAGCAGTGCCTTGGCGTCCATGTCCCAGACGTCGAGCATCCGCGGGTTCTCGGCGAGGAGCTTCGAGAAGACCTCGTGCGCCTTCGCGGCGTTGCCGACCGTGAACTCCCCGAGACCGCGACGGAGCTCCTCGAAGGTCGCAATGCGGTCCTTAGGGTCCTCGAGCGCCCCGGAGGCCGGCGCCGGGCCGCCCGAGAGATACCCGAGCGAGGTCAGCTTGCGCCGCGCCTCGAGGTCCACGTCCGCGGGAGTCTCCCAGGCCGCGCGCCGTGCGAGGAGGTCCGCGCGCAGCACTCGCAGCGCGTCCGGCCGCTCGGCGATGCGGTCGTTCTTCTCCGCGGGATCCGACTGCAGGTCGTAGATCTCGGGCCTCGGCGCCTCGATGTAGTGCCAGCGGCCGTCGAGGTTGGAGGCGAGATCGCTCCACCCGAAATGAATGCGCGGGAAAAACGTCTCCGCCAGGATCCGCCGCGGGGCCGTCCCGGTGGCAGGCGGCGGATCCAGGAGCGACGCGGTCCCGTAAGGCGCCTCGAAACCCGCGAGCGCGAGGCCCCGCCCCAAAGTCGCGAAGACGTCGGTCAGCGCGGCGGGCGTCGAGACCGACTCGCCCGCTCGTTTTCCTCCCGGCAGCTTCACCAGGAGCGGAACCTGAAGGGCCTCGCGGTAGAGGAACATGCCGTGCTCCGCCTCGCCGTGGTCTCCCAACCCCTCGCCGTGGTCCGAGAGGAAGACGACGAGCGCGCGGTCGTAGATCCCCTTCTCCTTGAGCGCCGAGAGGAAGCGGCCCGCGATGGCGTCCGCGGCCGCGATCTCGCCGTCGTACGGCCGCTCCGCGTAGCGTGTCTTGAACGGTTCCGGCGGCTCGTACGGCGTGTGCGGCTCGTAGAGGTGCAGAAACGCGAAGAACGGCCGGTCGGACGGGAGCGCCCTCAGCCACCCCTCGAGCTGCCTCTCGGTCTCTTCGCCGGATCGCTGGACGCGACCGAGCGCGAGGTTGCCCTCGGCGGGCTCCACGTTGTCGTCATAGAAGTCGAATCCCCGCGAGACGCCGCTGCCGGCCTTCAGCACGAAGCAGGAGACCGCCGCGCCGGTCGCGTACCCCTCCTTCTTCAAGAGCTCGGCGAGCGTCGGGATGTCCCTTCGAAGGTGGTAGCCGAGGTTGTCGTGGATGCCGTGCTCGGCGGGGAGCCGCCCCGTCAAGATCGACGCGTGCGACGGGACTGTGAGCGGGACGTGGGAATACGCCCTCTCGAAGAGGATCGAGTCGTTCCTCAACGCCGAGAGGGCCGGGGTCTCCACGCCCTTGTAGCCGTAGAACGGGAGATGGTCCGAGCGCAGCGTGTCGATGCTGATCAGGACGACGGGCGCCCTCGGGAAGGTCGCTGCCGCCGGGCCGAAGCTCGGACCCCGGCTGCAGGCAGTGGCGGCCGCCAGCAGCGCTGCCGCGAGGAGCCGGAGGGATCGGGGAACCACGATCGAAGGTTACTTCAGGCGTTCCCGAAAGACGGGAGCCGGGGCGCAGGCCCCGGCTCCGGTCGGAAGAGAACGATGGAAGGACTTAGAAACGTACGCCCATCGTGACCTGGAACTGGCGCGGGATCTGGTAGCTGTTCACGCTCGTCGGCTTGCCGAAGTTCGGGCCGAAGTCCCAGTTGCCGGTCGTGTCGCTCGCGCTCGTCCGCTTGACCGGCGTCTGCGTGAAGGGATTGAACGTTTTGTAAGTCCCGCCGCCCGGGTTGAGCACCGTGTTGACCGTCGTGTCCACCGCGATGACCCCCTGGTTGTTGAAGAGGTTCAGCACCTGCGGCTGCAGGAAGACCTCGACGTGGGGCCCGATCGTCTTGACGAAGTTGACCGCGACGTCCGTCCTCTTGATGTCGTCGGTGCGGAAGGCGTCGCGCGAGGTGAAGTAGTACGTCACCGAGGAGGGCGGCAGCACGTATCCCGGGTTCGTCACGAACGTGCGGGATCGGACGGTGCCGACCGCCCCGTAGGGGACGCCGGTGTCGTAGGCCTGGACCGCGCTCACGGTCAGCGCCCCGAAGCTGGCGGGAACGAACGGCATGTCGTAAGCCGCGAAGACTCGAACCCGGTGCCGCTGGTCGGTGGCGAGGTCGCCCTTGGGATTGTTCCAGGACGCCTGCTTGTACTCCGGATAGACCGTGGGAGTCGAGGCAGCGGCTCCCGGTCCGGAGAGGGGGCCGCTGTTGCCCGCCTCGCCGAGGAAGTCGCCGAGAGAGTGCGACCACGTCCACGAGCCGCCGAGGTTCAGGTGGTTGTGGAAGAGCCGGTACTGGAACTGCGTCTGGAGGGCGGTGTAGTTGCGCGTGTAGTCGTTGCTGTTGCCGACGATCCCGACATCGTACCGATTGCCCTCGGGGTCCGTCGCGATGCCGGTGGAAGTGTTCAGCGTCGTGTTGTAGAAGTCGTGGAAGTCCCGCCGGACGAAATCCACGCGGTAGGAACCGTTGCCGACGCTGCCGTTGACGCCAAACGTGTACTCGCGCGCGTACGGCGACTTCAGCGTGTTCGTGATCTTGGAGGAGAGGCCCGGGTAGAACGCGTACGCCAGCGGCAGCTTGCACGTCGTCAGATCCGGGCAGCCCTGCGCGAAGAACCAGTTGAAGATCTGCTGGAGCGCCTCGGCCCGGCTCGTCAGGTTGGATCCCGCCGGATTGTTGATGACCGGGGCGCCGGCCCCCGTGATGTACCACTGGAAGACTCCCGCGGAGCCGCCCGAAGAGTTGCTGTCGAGGATGTTGTCCTGGATCGCGCCGACGTAGTGGGCGTAGCTCGCGCCGACCTTGACGTTGCCCTTCCCGGTGACGTCGTAGGAAGCCGCCAGGCGCGGGCTCCACGACTGGTCGTCGGCCGTCACGACTCCCAGGCTGTTGGACGCGTGGTTCTTGTCGTAGCGCACGCCGAGGTTGACGGAGAGCCGGTCCAGCCGCCACGAGTCGTTCAGGAACGCCGAGTGCGTCAGGGCGTCGGTGCCCTGGGAGAGCGTGAAGATCGGCGTGTAGTAGACGTAGGAGGTCGGGCCGACGACCGGGAAGAGGTCGTTGTTGCGGAAGATGACGTTGGTCGTAAAGATCCGGTAGTTGCTGCCGGACTGGTAGTTGTTGGCCAGGCGCGTGCCGGTGTAGTGGTCGTAGCCCATTTGGATGTTATGCGACCCGAGTTTCTCCGACGAGAGGAAGTACGTCCCCTTGACCTGGAAGTCCTCGTTGTTGCGTTCCTCCGGATCGCAGACCCCGCAGAAGGTCGGTGAGTTGTAGCGGGCTTTGCCGAACGCCAGGTCGCGCATCAGGGTCCCCTTGATCAGATCGGTAAACTGGGAGCCGGACCCAATGAAGGTGAACTTCCTCTGCGAGTAGAGCCCCTCGACGAAGAAGTTCTGGGTGATGACTCCGTTGTAGTTGGCGGTGATGAACCGCTGCGGGAGCTCCCGGGTGACGAGGCTGTCGAGGTCGAGGATCGTCCCAAACGAGTTGTTCGTCTGCGTCTCTTCGACCTTCAGGTAGCTGCCGGTCAGCGTGTGCCCGGTCGCCGGCGTCAGCGTCAGCTTGACCTGGTAGCGCTTGTCGAGATCGCCGACCTGGAAGGGGGTCGGCGCGACCCCCGAGGGAGCGGACGTCTGGCTCGCGATGCTGGTGTCCTGGTATCGCCCCGACCCGAAGAACCAGATGTGGTCCTTCCAGAGGAAGCCGCCCAGCGTGGCCTCGTACCGCGGGTTCACGTCCTGGACCCGCTTCTCCCCGGAGGGCGAGACCGCGGACCAGGCGTCGTTGGTCAGGGTCGTGCGGAAGGAGCCGGAGAAGATGTTGCCCCCGGACTTGGTGATCGTGTTGACGATGCCGCCGGTGAACCGGCCGAACTCGGCCGAGACCGAGGAGACCGATGTCGTGGTCTCCTGGATGGCGTCCTCGATGAAGAGGTTGTTCGGCGTCGCGCGGACGTTGTCGATGATGACGGCGCCGTCCACCGTGAACAGGTTGTCGAAGGTCGGCGCCCCCGAGATCGTGAACGCGTTGCCGAGGCCCGTGATCTGCGCCACGCCCGCCGATTGCGCCACGGCGGACGCGATGGTGCGGGCGACCGGCAGCTTGTTGGTCAGCTCCGTGGTGACCGTCGTCGAGCCCTGGAGGCTCGTCGAGACGGTTTCCGTCTTGGCGGTGACGGTCGTCTCGGCGGTGACTCCGGACAGCGCCATCACCGCGTCGAGAGTGGCCTGCTGCGAGGTCGTCAGCGCGACCGTCTTCGTGACGGTGACCATGCCCTGCAGCTTGAAGCCGACCGTGTAGTCCCCCGGCGGCAGGCCCACGAAGACGTAGTCGCCGTTGGCGGTGGTGACCGCCGTGCGCGTGCCCTGGAGCGCCGGCGAGGTCAACTCCACCGTGACGCCGGCCAAGCCCTGGCCCTCCGTCGTCACCCGCCCGCGCAGGGCGGAGTTGGTGAGCCCCTGCCCGAGCAGCGGTCCGCCCGCCGCAAGAAGAAGGACGACCCCGAGAAGGAAAAACGGGATTGGGTTTCGTCTCACGCTGCCTCCTGTTTCGAAAGACCGAGCCACAAACTCGCGCGGGAAGAGAGCAAGACGCGCACCACGCGTGCGTCTCGGGCAAACGCGGACGAAACGGATTCTTCGGCGGACGGGTTCGGGGAATTCGAGACGTGTCGAGCGCCGAAAATCAGCTTCTTGGATCGCGCTTCCAAAATCTTGGTCGCGCGCCGCGCCGGAAAGGGGCGATCGGGAAACCCTGCTAGGATCGGCGCATGAGCCTGAAAACCGAGGTCCACTCGCAGCGACTCGAAACGGTTCGAGGGAGGCTCGCCGCGATGAAGGCCGACGGCCTCTTCGCGACGCCCTCTTCGAACCTGTTCTACCTGACCGGGATCGATTTCTGGCGGAGCGAGCGGCTGACCGCTCTCCTCGTTTTCAAGGACCGCGACCCGCTGGTGGTCTGCCCCGCCTTCGAGGCGGAGCGGCTGCGCGGCATGTCCGCGGTCCGCGACGTGCGCACGTGGGAGGAAACGGAGGATCCGTTCCGCCTCGCCGCCTCGTTCTTCCCGGGGAAGTCCGGCGTGCTCGCCGTCGAGCCTTCGACCGCGTACGACGACGTCGAGCGGCTGCTCGCGGGAAGCGGTGGATGGAAGCCGGTCTCGGCCGCTCCGCTCTTCACTGCCCTGCGGATGGTCAAGCGGCCCGAGGAGATCGCCGCGATCCGCCGGGCCATCACGGTCGCGCTCCCGCGCTTCGAGAAGGCCTTCGCGGCGCTCCGGCCCGGAAGCGTCGAGGCCGACATCTCGCACCTCTTCGGAGGCGAGAACGTCGTCCAGTTCGGCCCGTCCTCGGCGATGCCCCACGGCGCCTCGACCTCGCGGACCCTCGAGAGCGGTGAGGCCGTTCTGATCGACGCCTGGGACAAGCCCGAGGGCTACTACTACGACATCACCCGCTCGACCTTCTTCGGGAACCCGACTCCCGAGTACCGCAAGGTCTGGGAGGTGGTCCTGGACGCCCAGACCGCGGCGATCGAGAAGGCGGCGCCCGGCGTCCCCTGCTCCGAGGTGGACGCGGCCGCGCGGCGGGTCATCGAGAAGGCGGGCTACGGCGAGTACTTCACGCACCGCCTCGGCCACGGCCTGGGCATCGACGTGCACGAGCCGCCGTACATGGTCGGCCACGAGACCACGATCCTCGAGCCCGGGATGACGTTCACCTCCGAGCCGGGCGTGTACCTGCCCGGCCGCTTCGGCGTCCGCATCGAGGATGACGTCCTCGTCACCGAGCGCGGGGCAGAGTCTCTGTCACCGCGAGTCTCGCGGCTCGAGCCGATTCCCGCGTAGGGAAGTGAGGGGAGGAGCAGAGGAGCCGAGGGGCAGAGGAGGGTTCCTCGGCCTTCTCCTCCGCTCCTCCGCTCCTCTGCTCCTCTCCTTCTCGTTCACGCCCGGCCTCCTCGCTCAAGCCACGTCGGAGCAAGCCGCCAGGAGATTCGCCGCTGCCGCGGTCAAGGGGCCGCGAGGGGAATTCGCGGCGGCGCTCGACGCCGACCGGCTCCTGGAAAAGAAGGTCGGACCGGACGCCTGGCAGGGACTGACGGAGCGGCAGAGGAATGTCCTCGCAACGGTGACCCGGGAGCGGTTCGCCGGGATGCTTGCGCCCCCCTCTCCGGCGGCGAGCACGGTGGTCGCGTGGTCGCTGGAGCTGGGACGGCAAGGAGGTCTCGCCGACGTGGTCCTCGGCATCGCGATCGGAGAGAAGACCTTGAAGACACGGTGGAGGCTTCGGTCCGAGGCAGGCGGCTGGCGAATCGAAGACGTCGCCCTGACCGATCCCGGGATCTCCCTGGGGTCGGCGGCGGTTTCGAGCCTGGGCGCGCAGCCGGTTCGGCGCGAGCCGTGGTGGCCACGAGCGACGCGGCAGGTCGTTCCCTGGCTCGCTCTGCTCGCGGTCCTCGGCATCGTCCTGCGGTTGACGGCCCCGAGCATCCCCGTCGAACGGCGCAGGATCCTCTACCGCGCCGCGGCGGTCCCGGCGGCCATCGTCCTCGCCGGAGCGGCCGTGGCGGCGGTCCGCGTGGCGACCCAGCCCTGGGTGGTCCACGTCGAGGGGGCTGGCGCGCCTCCCGCCGCCTCCGCCTACGATCGAGGCCTCGCGGCGAAGCAGGCCGGCGAGACCGAAACGGCGCGGCAGGCCTTCGAAGAGGCGCTGGCTTCTCCCGCGCCTGCACACGGGGCCGCCCGGGAGCTCGCGGCGATGGAGCTGGAAGCGGGACGACTCGCCGCCGCGGAGGAGCGAATCGACTCCTACCTCGCCGCGGCCGGACCGGACCCGGATTCGCTCGCCCTGAAGGCCGTCGTCGAGGCGAACCTCGGAAAGCCGAAGGAGGCCGTCGAAGCGGTCGCCGCCGCCCGCCGGCTGCTCGGCCCCGGGCCGAAGGCCGCCGAGCTCGAAGCGAAGATCCGAGCCCGGGCCTCCGACGCTACCGGTGCGATCGCCGCGCTGCGCCCTCTCCTGGTGCAGGGCCTGAGCCGCGAGACCCTCCGATCGGATCCCGCCTACCTCGCCATCGCCACCGATCCCGCGTGGGTGCGGTTCCTCAACGAGAAAGAGGCCCGGTAAAATCTCCGCCGTCTGAATACAACCTTCCTTCCGAAATCGGTGACCGCACTGCGCGGCTACACCGCTCGCCAGCTCTCCGCGGACCTGCTCGCCGGCGTCATCGTCGGGGTCGTGGCGATCCCGCTCGCGCTCGCCTTCGCCATCGCGTCGGGAGTCTCGCCCGAGAAGGGGCTCGTCACGGCATTCGTCGCCGGCTTCCTGGTCTCGCTCCTGGGCGGAAGCCGCGTCCAGATCGGCGGCCCAACGGGCGCCTTCGTCGTCATCGTGTACGGGATCGTCCAGAAGCACGGCGTGGACGGCCTCGCCGTCGCGACGTTCCTGGCCGGCCTGCTCCTCGTGGGCATGGGGCTGGCGCGGTTCGGCGGCGCGATCAAGTTCATCCCGTATCCGGTCGTCACCGGGTTCACGAGCGGGATCGCCGTCATCATCTTCACATCGGAGGTCAAGGACCTGCTCGGGCTCCGGATGGGCGCCGTCCCCGCGCCCTTCCTCGAGAAGTGGAACGCTCTTGCGCGGGCGATCGGGACCGTCTCCCTCGCCGCGGTCGCCGTCTCCGCGGGCTCGCTGGCCGTCCTCGTCCTCTGGCCGAAGGTCTCGCGGCGGATCCCGTCGCCGATCGTCGCGATCCTGGCCGCAACGGCGGCCGTGGCGCTCCTGCGGCTGCCCGTGGAAACGATCGGCTCGCGATTCGGCACCTTCCGCTCGGAGCTTCCCTCGCTGTCCCTGCCCGACTTTTCCTTCGAACGGCTTCGGGAGCTGTTCTCTCCGGCCGTGACGGTCGCCCTGCTCTGCGGGATCGAGTCCCTCCTCTCGGCGGTCGTCGCCGACGGCATGATCGGCAGCCGCCACAAGTCCAACGTCGAGCTCGTCGGCCAGGGAGTCGCCAACATGGCGTCCGCGCTCTTCGGCGGGATCCCCGCGACCGGCGCGATCGCTCGCACGGCGACCAACGTCAAGAACGGCGGGCGCACGCCGGTGGCCGGGATGACACACGCGGTGACCGTGCTGGCGGTGCTCCTCTTGCTCGGCCGATGGGTAGCGCTCGTCCCGCTCGCCACGCTCGGCGCGATCCTGGCGGTCGTGGCCTACCACATGAGCGAGTGGCGGTCCTTCGCGACCCTGCTTCGCGGCCCCCGGAGCGACGTGGCGGTTCTCCTCGCGACCTTCCTGCTGACCGTGCTCGTGGACCTCACGGTGGCCGTGCAGGCCGGCGTCGTGCTGGCCGCGTTCCTCTTCATCCGCCGGATGGCCGAGGTCACGAACGTCGAGATGATCGCCAGGGAGTTCCGGGAGTCGCCCGACGGAACGATGGCCCTGGATCCCGAGGGCGTGGCGCGCCGGGCGATCCCCGACGGCGTCGAGGTTTACGAGATCAACGGGCCGTTCTTCTTCGCGGCGGCCGAGAAGGTCAAGGAGACGCTGTCCTTCGTTTCCCGCAGGCCGAAGGTGTTCGTCCTTCGAATGCGCAACGTCCCGGCGATCGACGCGACCGGCATCCGGGTCCTCGACGACCTGCACGACAGCTCCGAGAAACACGGCATCGCCTTTCTCATCGCGGGCCTGCACGCGCAGCCGCTGGTGGCGCTGGACCGGGCGGGCCGGCTGGACCGGTGGGGACGCGACTGCCTGACCGCCGACCTGGACGAGGCATTGGCAAGGGCCAGGGAGATCGTCAGGGAAGCTTCCTCTTCATCCACCAGGAGATGAACGTCCACATATCCGTCCGCTCGGCGATCTGCGCCTGACGCGAACCGTAGCTGTGGCTGGAATCGACCGCCACGCGCAGCAGGATCGGGCGGTTGCACTCCTGGGCAGCCTGCAGGGCCGCCGCGAACTTGTAGGAGTGGCTGGGCACCACCCGGTCGTCGTGGTCCGCGGCGAGAAGCATCGTCGCCGGATAACAGGCTCCCATACGAACGTTCTGTAGCGGCGAATAGGCCTTCAGATAGGAGAAGTCTTCCGGCTTTCCGGGCGACCCGTACTCGGAGACCCACGACGCTCCCGCCCCGAGCCGATCGTAGCGCAGCATGTCGTAGTGCCCCGCGTTCGGGATCGCCACGGCGAAGAGCTCCGGCCGCTGCGTGATGGCTGCGCCGATCAGCAGTCCTCCGTTGGAGTGCCCGTAGATCGCCAGCCGGTCCGAGGACGTGTATCCGCCCGCGATCAGGAACTCCGCCGCGGCGAAGAAATCGTCGAAGCCGTTCTGCTTGTTTCCCAGCATGCCGGCGCGGTGCCAGTCCTCTCCGTACTCCCCTCCCCCCCGGATGTTGGCCACCGCGTAGATTCCCCCGCTCTCGAGCCACATCGGCACGTCCGGCGAGTAATCCGGCGGCAGGCTCGCTCCGTAGCCACCGTACGCGGTCAGCAGCACCGGGTGGGTTCCGTCGAGCGCGAGATCCTTCGCTGCCGTCACGAACATCGGGACCGGGGTGCCATCCTTCGAGCGGAAGAAGACCTGCCTGGTCTCGTACGGCCGGGCGTCGAAGGGGACGCTGGGGGACCGGAACGGAGTGCTACGGCCAGTCCGCAGGTCCAGGCGGTAGACGGTCGGCGGCGCCAGGAAGGAGACGAACGAATAGAACAGCTCGGGAGCAGAAGGACGCCCGCCGAGCGGCCAGCCGACCGCGCCGAGACCGGGAAGGGCGACTTCTCCTTTCGGCTTTCCCTGGAGGTCGAAGAGGGAGAGCCGGCTCTTCACGTCCTCCAGGTAGTGGACGACGATCCGATCGCCCGCCAGCGCGGCGGACTCGATCACGTTGGCCGCCTCCGGGACGAGAATCCGCGGCTCGGCCGCTTCTCCCGCGCTCAGGTCGAGGGAGACGATGGAGCCCTTCGGCGCCCGGAAGTTCGTCTTGAGGTAGAGGGTGTTCCCGACGGCCTCCAGCGGAGTGTGGAACGCCCGGTGGGCGGCGAGCACTCGAAAAGGCCGGTTTTCCAGGCGCGGCCGGAGCGGATCCCCGAGGTCCTGGGCGAAGACCTCGCTCTCGGGCCCGTTTTCGTTGACGAAGAAGGCGTAGCGGCCGTCCTCGCTCGTCATGCAGTAGATCCAGCGCGCCTCCTTCCACTCGACGATGCGGCGGTCGCGAGCCCGAGGCGAGCGGAGGAAGTGGTAGGCCACCTCGCCCGCCTCGCGGGCGCCCCCGGACTCTTCCGGCTGCGCCCGGCGCACATAGAAGAAACCCCGCCCGTCCCGGGTCCAGCAGACGTTGTTCAGGACGCCGCCGACGGACTCCGCGAGGTCCCGGCCGTCGGAGAGCCGGCGGATCCGGGTCTCGGCCACGTCGCCTCCCCCTTTGGCGACGTTGTAGGCGAGGTAGCGGCCGTCGGGCGAGACCGCGTAGTCCCGGATTGCGAGAGACCCGTCCGGCGAGATCCGGTTGGGGTCGAGCGTGACTCGCGGCGAGGAGTCGGGGCTCTTCTGGACGAAGAGAACCGGCTGCGGCTGGAGGCCCGTGTTGCGGACGCAGAAGATCCGGCCCGCCTCTCGCCACGGAACGCCGGTGCGCGCGAAGCTCCAGAGTGACTCGAGCCGGCGGTGGATGGCCTCGCGGTCCGGAAGGCCCTCCAGGGTGCCCGAAGTCAGGCGGATCTCCGCGTCGAGCCACTGTCGGGTTCTCGCGCCATCGAGCTGCTCGAGCCAGCGATAGGGATCCGGGACACGGGTCCCGTGGTAGTCGTCTACGACGTCATCGCGCGGAGCGTCGGGATAGGAACGGACCGGACCGGGCGCCGCCGCCGGAATCGCGAGGGCCACCCCCAGAATCCAGAGAAACCTCAATCTTCAATCTTCAATCGTGACTTCCCCTGGGGCTCTCGAGCGCCGCCCGCATCATCTTCTCTCCGCCGCCCCCGTAGAACGACACGAGTGCCGACACGAGCGCGCGCGCGACCTGGTCGCGGTACTTCGCGGAGACGAGGAGCTTGCGGTCGTCGGGGTTGTTCAGGTTGCAGACCTCGACGAGAACGCGGGCGGGGATCCGGTTGTACTTCAGGATCGCGGGGACCCACTCGCGGCCGCCGCGGATGACGTTGGCGCGGATCGGCTGGAACGCGTGGATGGGAAGGGAGGCCGCGCGGAAGGACCGCACGATCTTCTCCGCGAAGTCCCGCGAGATGCCCTCGGCCTTGATCCGCTCCGGCCGCGAGAGGGCGGCCTTCGGGGCCTCCCGAACTTCCTTTCGCGACGCGTAGACGGCCCCGTTCCTCGGGAAGGTCTCCCGGAGGAACCTCTCCCCCGGCACGTAGACCATCAGGCCGCGCACCGCCGGGTGGAGCGAGTCGGCGTGCAGCGAGAGGAAGACCGTCCGGTCCTCGGAGCCTCCCTGCTTCTCGACTCCCCGCAGGATCGAGTTGGCCAGGTACCACCGCAGGTTCACGCCGGCGACCGGGTCGTCCAGCGGATACGGAGGGTGCGTCAGCACCCGGGCGGCGCGAGCATCGGTCACGGCGTCGGAGCCGCGCGGCTTGCACGGCTTCTTCGCCTGCACGGTCGCGACGACGCGGGCCCGCGTGTGCGCGGAGAGCAGCGCCTCGACACGGCAGGCGAGGTCGTAGACGAAGCGGGCCTCCTCGACGCCCGCGACCGAGGCGCCGGTGTCGCGCCCGCCGTGGCCCGCGTCGAGCACGAACGTGACGCCGGAGAGGTCCGTGGCGCGCACGCGATTGGCGAACTGCTCGGCCTCCAGGCGCGACTTCTCCTCAGCGATGCGCTCCGGGTCGTCCGGCGGCCGGAACTCCGGCGCGAGGTCCTCGATGGGGATCTTGACGGCGAAGTCCGCAGGGATCGCCCGCACGTCCGCGATCCCGTTTCTCTCGGCGATCTCCTGCGCCTTCGCGCGGACGTCCTCCGCGTGGAGGCGCCCGGTGAATCGGATGACGACCGAGGTATAGAGCGCCTCCCCTTTCTTCAGGCGGTAGACGGCGTAGCGCCCCTTCTCGTCCTGGGAGAACTGCAGCGGCGAATCCGGCGTCGAGGCGGGTTGGGTCGCCGCCGCGGCGCTGCGAAACGCCGGCAGGAGCAGGCGCCCGGGGATCCGAATCGCCTGGCCGGCCTCCGTCTGGAGCGCCGCGATCTGCCCCTCTTCGCGGATGGCCTTGTAGTTGGAGCCGTCGCCCGTGAACCACTCCGCGATGCGCCAGAGGCTCTCGGGATGCCCCGCCGGCGCCGTCACGATGTGGGTCCATCCGCCGGCGTCCTTCTTGTCTCCCGGGAAGAGAGCTTCCATCGCGATCCGCCGGTAGTTGTCCGAGAGGATCCGGTACGGCACGCGTACGAGCACGTCCTTGCGAAAGAGGTTCCTTCCCGCGTTTCCCGCGAGGATCTCGATCTTGGTCTCCGGGTCGTCGGTGAAACGTTTCGCGAACGCGTCGAGATTCTCCCCCGCCAGCGGCCGCGCCGCGAGAAACACCTGCTCGTCCTCTTCGACGGAGACCTGGAGCTCCTCGCTGATCTTGACGACTTTCTTCGATTCGACGCCGAGGGCCGTCGAGACGGCCAGCAGCGCGGCCAGCAACGTCCTCATCGGGCGAGCGGGGGAAACTCCGCCGCGCGCTCGAAGGCGCGGGCCGCGGCGAAGAGCGTCTCCTCGGCGAAACGCGGGGCCAGGATCTGGATTCCGAGCGGCAGGCCATCCCTCGAGAGGGCGGAGGGAACCGAGATGGCCGGGAGCCCCGCGAGCGACGCGGGGACCGTGAAGACGTCGGAGAGGTACATCGTCAGGGGGTCGTCCACCTTCTCGCCGAGGCGGAACGCGGGCGCGGGGATCGTCGGGCAGGCGATGACGTCCACGCCCTCGAAAGCGTCCTCGAAGTCCTCGAGAAGGAGCTCCCGAGCCCGCATCGCCCGTCCGTAGTAGGCGTCGTAGTACCCGGCCGAGAGCGCGAAAGTGCCCAGCAGGATCCGCCGCTTGACCTCCGGGCCGAAGCCCGCCGTCCGGCTCTCGACGTAGAGCGAGAGAAGGCTCGAGTCGTCCCGCCGCGGCCCGTAGCGCACACCGTCGAACCTCGCCAGGTTGGACGAGGCCTCGGCGCTCGCCACGACGTAGTAGATCGCGATGGCCGCGGGCGCGCGCGGGATCGAGACCTCGCGGACCTGTGCGCCCGCTTCCTTGAAGAGGCGGCGCGCCCGCGCGAGGTCGGCGGAAACCTCCGGGTCGAGCCCCTCGACCTGCGCCTCGGCGAGGATGCCGACCCGGAGGCCCTTCACGCCGCGGTCGAGCGCGGCTTCGGGATCGCCGACCGGCTCGGCGGAGGTCGTCGAGTCCATCGGGTCGTGCCCGGCGAGGACCCGGTAAACCCTGGCCGCGTCGGCCACGTTTCCCGTCAGGGGGCCGATCTGGTCGAGGGAGGAGGCGAACGCGACGAGGCCGTACCGTGAGACCCTTCCGTAGGTCGGCTTGAACCCGACGATGCCGCAGCACGCCGCCGGCTGCCGGATCGAGCCGCCGGTGTCCGATCCGAGGCCCGCGGGGGCCATCCCGGAGGCAACGGCCGCGGCGCTTCCTCCCGAGGAGCCGCCCGGGATGCGGGACGTGTCCCACGGGTTGCGCGTGGGGCCGGCCGAGCTGTTCTCGGTGGACGAGCCCATCGCGAACTCGTCCATGTTGGCCCGGCCCACGAAGACCGCTCCTTCTTTCCGGAGCCGCGCGATCGCCGTCCCGTCGCCCGGCGGACGATACCCCTCGAGAATCCGGGACGCACAGGTCGTCGTCCGCCCGGCGATCCACATGTTGTCCTTGATGACGAAGGGAACGCCGGCGAGGGCGAGCTTCTCCCCCGCGGCGACGCGAAGGTCCACCTCGCGGGCTTCTTCCCGCGCCTGCCGCGCCGTGACCTCGAGAAACGCGTGGAGATCGCGGTCCTTTTCCTCGATCGCGGCCAGCGCGTCCTCGACGACCTCGCCCGCCGAACAGCGCCGGGAGGAGACGGCCTCCGCGGTCGAAACGACGGTCGCGGCCGGGGCGGGGGCGGTGGTCACGGCTTGGCGCCGCCGACGACCCGCGGCACCGCGCCGTGGTCGTGGAGGAGGCTCGGCGAATTGGCCTCGAGGGCTTCGCGCCCATGCCCCGCCACGCCGACGTCGTCGCGCAGAGGGGTGGCCGTCATCTGCGGCTCCCGCCGGGGCTCCTGCCGGATCTCCTTCAACTGGTCGATGTAGGAGAGAATGCGCGCGAGCTGATGGGTCAGGGCCGGCAGATCCTCCTCCGGCACGCGCAGCCGGGCGAGCGCGGCGACGTGGCGAACCACGTCCTCGCTGACGGGGGAATCAGATGACACGCCCGATAATTGTAAGGCTTTCGGCTCATCTTTCCGAATAGGAAAAGGTTTCCGACGCGAAACTCGAAGAAAAAAGCAGTTTCCGGATGGGCCAGGGAGAGCCGCGTCTCCGCGCGGTTGCTGGGGCGGCGGCGGGAGCTCAAGGCGCTCGAGAGGATCTCGCGCGAGCTGGGCGAACGCCTGTGGATCGTCGGCGGTGCGGCGCGGGACGTCGTGATGGGACGCGAGGTGGCGGAGGTGGACGTTGCGGTGGCGAGCCACCCGGAGCCCGTCGCCCGCGCCATGGAAGCCGAAGGGTTCGGCCGCGCAGTCGAGCTGTCGAGCGCTTCACCTCCGGTCTGGCGCGTCGCCGGGAGGCGGGAGATCGACGTCGCCCGGATCGAGGGGGCCACGATCGAGGAAGACCTGCGCCGGCGCGACTTCACCGCCAACGCGATGGCGCTCGACCTGGCCGGCCACCGGTGGCTCGATCCGTTCGGCGGACGGGAAGCCATCGCGGAGGGGCGCCTGAGGATGGTCTCGCCGCGCAACCTCCGGGAGGATCCGCTCCGGGTGCTGCGCGCGGCGCGATTCCTCGCGACCCACGGCCTGCGGCCCGACGGAGCGACCTCACGGGCCTGCCGGGCGGCCGCCCCGCTCCTGGAAGGGGTCGCCGGCGAGAGGATCCGGACGGAGTGGGTCAAGCTCCTCGGAGCTGCCCGCGCGGCGCCCGCGATCCGGTGGGCCGCGATGGCGAACGTCCTCGCCCCCGCGTTTGGCCTCGACGCCGCCGCGGAGAGGCGCGCGGGCGCCTCCTCGGAAAAGTTCGACGCGGTGGAGATCCGGGAGCTCCCGGCGGGGCCGCGCGTCCGCGTCCGGCTCGCCCTCTTCTGCGCGCGGATCGGGCTCGGGGCGGACCGGGCGGCGTCCTGGCTGGCCGCCCGACGGTTCGGGCGCACCGAGGCGGGAGACGCGGCGTCGCTCCTTCGCCTGGTCGAGGACGCAGGGCGGGCGCGCGGCGACCGGGGCCTCTGGAGATGGGTCCGCGACGCGGGAGATCTGGCCGAGGGGGCGCTGGCGCTCCTCGCGGTCCTTCGGCCGCGCCAGGGCGCGCGCAAGAGGGAGCTCGCCCGAAGGGCCCGCCGGCCGCGCCGCCGGGGCCCGCGCGTGACGGGAGAAGACGTGATGGCCTGGTCGGGGATTCCGCCGGGCCCGGCGGTCGGGAAGCTCCTTTCGGAGCTCGAGGTCGAGGTCCTGCGCGGGGCCGTCCGATCGCGCCGGGAAGCGAGGAACTGGCTTTCGTTGCAGGTCCAATGAGACGGTGGACCCCCACGATCTTCTTCTTTGACCCCCACCGGGCGGGAGGGGCAAGCCCCTCCCCTACGACCAGCCAGGGAGGAGCCGTTCCCAGAAGGGTGGTCGTTGAGCTCGCGGCCGCAGGAGTCTCCGAGCGAAGGCGAGGAGGAGCCTGCGGCCGCGGGAGCGGAGCGTTTTCCGAGAGATCCGGCGAGCGGTCGAGCCAACAGGCGAGCCTCCCGCCGGTGCGCCGAAGGCGCAGAGCTCTCGGGAAACGCGCCGCGACGTGCGGAACTGGCTCTCCGTACAGGGTCCAGCGTGACCCGAGTCCGCCTATAATTCTCCTTCCTTGACCCTCACCGACCTTCTCAAGTTCACCGCTCGCAAGGAAGCTTCGGACCTGCACCTGAAGCCCATGCGGCCGCCGCTGCTCCGTCTCAAGGGGCGGCTGATCCCCGTCAACACAGAGGTTCTCCAGCCGCCGGAGCTCGAGAAGATGCTGCTGGACATCCTGACGCCCGCCCAGAAGGCGCGGCTCGAGCAGAACCAGGCGGTGGACATCGGGTACGGGCTGTCCGGCGTCGCCCGGTTCCGGGCGAACATCTACGTCCAGCGCGGATCCCTGTCCGCGGCCTTCCGGCGCATCCCGTTCCGGATCCGGCGCTCCGACGAGCTGGGCCTGCCGGAGATCGTCGAGACGTTCTCCCGGATCCCGGCGGGCCTCGTCCTCGTCACCGGCCCGACCGGCTCGGGCAAGTCCACCACGCTCGCGGCGATCCTCCACTCGGTCATCGAGACGCGCCCGGTCCACATCGTGACGATCGAGGACCCCATCGAGTACCTCTTCCCCTCCGGCAAGGCCGCCGTCTCGCAGCGCGAGGTCGGCACGGACACGCCGAGCTTCCCCGAGGCCCTGAAGAACGTCATGCGACAGGACCCGGACGTCATCATGATCGGCGAGATGCGCGAGTGGGAGACGATCCAGACCGCGATCACGGCCGCCGAGACGGGTCACCTGGTCTTCTCGACGCTCCATACCAACAGCGCCGGCCAGTCCATCGACCGCGTGGTGGACTCCTGTCCGGTCGGGCAGCAGCGGCAGCTCCGGCAGCAGTTCGCGCTGGTCCTGCGGGCGATCGTCTCGATGAAGCTGATCGAGAAATCCGACGGGTCCGGGCTGACGCCGGTCTGCGAGATCCTAATCAACTCGCCCAAGATCGCCCGGCACATCGAGAACGGGGAGACCCGGGAGATCCTGCCGGAGATCGAGTCGTCGGTGACGTACTACCGGATGCAGTCGATGAACCAGTCGCTCATCGCGCTGCTGGTCAATGGAAAGATCAATTACAAGCGGGCCATGGAGCTTTCGACCGACCCCGAAGACCTTTCCCTGAAGCTCCGAAAGCTCTTCCCCCAGATTGAAGACGCCCAGCGAGGAGGCCAGATGTCTGCGGACAACGATTTCTCGGCGATCGTGCAGTTGATGGACGTCAAGCACCTCTACGAGGAGCAGGAAGAGAAGTGGCGTCTCCGGATGCAGGAGAAGGACGCGGAGATCGCCAAGGTCGAGCATCAGTTAAACGACGCGCACATGCGGGAGGGGGAGGGCAGCGACGCCCGCAACGACCTCCAGGAAGAGATCAATCGCCTGAAGACCGAGAACGAGCGGATCCAGCGCGAGGGCCAGGCCAAGATCGCGCAGTTGAACGAGCGCATCCGCGAGCTGAACCAGAGGATGCTGACCGCCGAACCCCCCCGAGTCGCCCAGGGGTTCTTCAAGAAATGACAGCGCGAGCGAAGCCCGCGCTGTCATCCTGAGCGAAGCGACAGAGAAGCACTCATCGCCCCCACCGTCGCCCCGATCAGGTCGGCCATCACGTCGGCGCCTTCCATCGAGCGGCCGGGGATCCAGTACTGGTGGACCTCGTCGGCGACGGCCCAGACCGCCATCAGGCCGACGATGGCGATGACCCGCCACAACGAGAACCCCGACTCCCCTCCCCAGGTGACCGCCCGGTACAGGAGAAACGCCTGCACGCCGTACAGGACGAAGTGAACGAACTTATCGAAGTGAGGAATCGCCGAGAGGATCGGGACCGAAGGAGGCCGGGGCCAGGAGGTCAGGGTGAGGAGAAACAGGGCCCAAAAAAGCGCCGCGCTTTTGGCGCGGCGCTTGGATCGATCGGCGTTTGTCACCGCCCGGGATGACACGTTAGCAAGAACTCCGCCCGTTATTCGCCTCGCTTGGTGTGGCCCGTCCGGCTGGGGCCCTTGGTCGGGGCCTTCTTGGCCGCCTTGCCGGTCTCGGCCTTTCCCCCGCGGGGCGGCTTGCGGGGCTTGGCTTGCTTCTTCGGCTCGGCCGTCTCCGCCTCGTCCTCGGTCTCCGGCTTCTGCTTGCGGACCGTCTCGACCCTCCCGCCCGTGGCGCGGCGCGCCCGGTCGGCCAGGGACTCCTTGCGGGGCGCCTTCTCCTTGGCCTCGAAGCGGTAGTCCACGAACTCCAGGATCGCGGCCTCCGCGGCGTCGCCCCTTCGGGCGCCGAGCCGGAGGATCCGGGTGTACCCGCCCGGCCGGTCCACGAAGCGCGGGGCGAGCTTCTCGAAGACCTTCTTGACCGTCGTCCGGTCCGGGATCCACTGCGCCACCTTGCGCCGGGCGGCGACCCCGTCGCTCTTGGCGGCGGTGATCAGGCGCTCGGCCAGGGGTCGCAGCTCCTTGGCCTTGGTGAGCGTCGTCTGGATGCGCTCGTGGGTCATCAGCGAGGCGAGCTGGTTGGAGAACATCGCCAGCCGATGGCTTGTCGTTCGCCGGAGCTTCCGTCCGGCACGGTTGTGCATCATGGCGGTCTACTCGCTTCTGGCTTCGGCGGCCTCGAGCTGCATGCCGAGCGACAGCCCCATCGGCCGGAGGATGTCGCGGATCTCGTTCAAGGACTTGCGGCCGAAGTTCTTGGTTTCGAGCATTTCCTTCTCGCTTCGCTGCACGAGGTCGCGGATCGTCCGGATGCCGGCGTTCTTCAAGCAGTTGGCGCTGCGCACGGAGAGCTCGAGCTCGTCCACGGAGCGGTTGAGGTACTCCGCCAGGTTCTCCGGCAGCTCCCCTTCCACGGAGCCCTCGAGCGCCGTCTCGTGCTCGGCGTTGACGAAGATCGTGAGGTGGTCGCGCAGGAGCGTGGCGGCGAGGCCGACCGCGTCCACCGGCGAGACCGTCCCGTTGGTCCAGACTTCCAGGACCAGCCGGTCATAGTCGGTCGCCTGCCCGATGCGGGCCGCCTCGACGTGGTAGTTGACGCGGCGCACGGGAGAGTGGACCGAGTCGATCGGGATGTAGCCGATCCCCATGTCCTCGTCGAAGTTCTTGTCGGCGGAGACGTAGCCGCGGCCGATGGAGACGCGCATCTCGGCCTGGAGCCGGCCGTTCTCCGACAGCGTGGCGATCGGGGCGTCCGGCTCGAGGATCTCGATGGTCGAGTCCCCCTGCAGGTCCGCCGCCGTGACCTTGCCCTTGCGCTCGACGTCGAGCGTGAGGATCTTCTCCTCGGTGGTGTGCATCTTGATCGGGATCTGCTTCAGATTCAGGATGATGTCGGTCACGTCCTCGACGACGCCCGGGAGCGAGGAGAACTCGTGGAGCACCCCCTCGATCTTGACCGCCGTGATCGCGGCCCCCTCGATCGAGGAGAGCAGCACCCGCCGAAGCGCGTTGCCCACCGTCGTCCCGAAGCCGCGCTCGAACGGCTGAGCGTAGAACTTCCCGTACGTCGCCGACAGGGTCTCGTTGTCGACGTCGAGCCGCTTCGGTTTCTGGAAACCTTTCCACAATGTCATGGCTTTTCTTCCTCCGTCCTGTGGGGACGATTTGTTACTTCGAATAGAGCTCGACGATCAGCTGCTCCTGGATCGGCAGCTTGATGTCCTGGCGCTGCGGCAACTCGACGACCGTCCCGGAAAAGGTTTCGGGCGAGAGGTCCAGCCACCCCGGGACGCCGCGCGCCCGCGCGGTCTCCACCGATGCCTTGATCTGCTCGTTGACCCGGCTCTTCTCCTTGATGGAGACGACCTGGCCCTTCGCGACACGGTAGGACGGGATCGAGACCTTCTTCCCGTTGACCGTGACGTGGCCGTGCCGCACGAGCTGCCGGGCCTGCGCTCGCGAGGCCGCGAACCCCAGCGAGTACACGACGTTGTCGAGACGGCGCTCGAGCTCCTCGAGGAGGTTGGCGCCCGTGATTCCCTTGCGCCGCTCGGCCTTGGCGAAGGTCAGCCGGAACTGGCTCTCCAATAGCCCGTAGATCCGCTTGACCTTCTGCTTCTCGCGAAGCTGGATGCCGTAGCCGAGAAGCTTGCTACGCCTCCGGCCGTGCTGGCCGGGCGGGTAGTTTCGCCGCTCGACGGCGCACTTGTCCTTGAAGCAGCGGTCCCCTTTCAGGAACAGCTTCATTCCTTCGCGCCGGCACAGCCGGCAAACCGACTCGGTATAGCGAGCCACAGAGAATTTCCTCCAGGTCCCTCGTCTTGTTTACGTCCTTCTTCCCGGCCAGGACCCGTGAGCCGGTTTACAGACGGTTTCGAATTTCGGATTCCGAAATTCGAATTTGTTCCTAGACCCTTCTCCGCTTCCGCGGCCGGCATCCGTTATGCGGGATCGGCGTCGTGTCCTTGATGGACTTGATGTCGAGCCCGTTGGCCTGGAGCGCGCGGATCGCCGACTCGCGTCCCGCGCCCGGGCCCGTCACCCGGACGTCCACGGACCGGACGCCGTGCTCCTTGGCCCCCTCGGCGCAATTGGCCGCGGCAAGCTGCGCCGCGAACGGGGTCCCCTTGCGGGAGCCCTTGAAGCCGATGCGCCCGGCCGAGGACCACGACAGCACGCCGCCCTCCTGGTCCGCCACCGTGATGATGGTGTTGTTGAAGGACGCCTGCACGGTCGCGATCGCGTGCGGGATGTTCTTCTTTTCCTTCTTGGCGACGCGCGGCCGCTTGCCTTTTCCCTTCGCCGGCTTTTCCGGCGTGGCAGTCGTTGGTGTCGGTTCAGCCATTTTTCCCTCGTACCTCGCTGGCTATCAGCTGCTAGCTGACAGCTGTCAGCTACTTCTTCGTCGCCTTCTTCTTGCCGGCGATCGTCTGCTTGCGCGGGCCCTTGCGGGTGCGCGCGTTGGTGTGGGTGCGCTGGCCGCGGACCGGGAGGTTGCGGCGATGGCGCATTCCCCGGTAGCAGCCGATGTCCATCAGCCGCTTGATGTCCATCGCGATGTCCTTGCGCAGGTCGCCCTCGACCTTGACCTCGTCGGTGATCACCTTGCGGATCCGGACGACTTCCTCCTCGGAGAGGTCCTTGACGCGCGTGTTGGGACGCACGTCGGCCTTCTCGAGGATGAAGTTCGACTTGGGCCTCCCGATCCCGTAGATGTAGGTCAGCCCGATCTCGACTCTCTTGTTGAGCGGAAGATCCACGCCAGCGATTCGCGCCATGGGAGTTCTCTCCTAGCCCTGTCTCTGTTTGTGCTTGGGGATCGGGCAGATGACCCGCACGACTCCCCGGCGATGCACGATCTTGCACTTCACGCAGATTTTCTTGACCGACGCTCTGACTTTCATGACTGACTCCGCTTCCCTAAGTTCAGCTTCCTCACTTGTACCGATAAATGATCCGTCCCCGCGTCAGGTCGTACGGCGACAGCTCCACGAGGACCTTGTCGCCGGGGAGGATGCGGATGAAGTTCTTCCGCATCTTTCCCGAGATGTGCGCGAGCACCTGATGCTTGTTCTCCAGCTCCACTCGAAACATTGCGTTCGGCAACGGCTCGACGACCGTCGCCATGACCTCGATCGCTTCCTCTTTCGACACGCGTCTAGGCTCCAACGCCCGCGACGCGGGCGGGCGCAAGGGCCGCCCCGACGTTGAGCCGCCCCGTCCCCAGGATGACCGCGCCCTGCGGCTCGAGCGCCACCGTGAACTCGAAGTGCGCCGAGGCGCTGCCGTCTCGCGTCCGGACGGTCCAGCCGTCGCGGTCCACGGAGACTTCCGGGCGCCCCAGGTTGAACATCGGCTCGATGGCGATGACCATCCCGCTCTTCAAGACGCCGCCCCGGCCTCCCGGGCCGTAGTTCGGGATCTGCGGCTCCTCGTGGAGGGCCGTCCCGACGCCGTGCCCGACGAAGTCCCGGACGACCCCGTACCCGTTGGCGATCGCGACCGACTCGACCGCCGCGCCGATGTCCGTCACGCGGTTGCCGGGGCGGGCCGCCGCGATGCCGGCCTCGAGGGCCTGCCGCGTCGTCTCCAGCAGCCGCGCGCGGTCCGCCGAGATCTTGCCGACCGGGATGGTCCGCGCCGCGTCGCCGTAGTAGCCGTCCACGACCGCGCCGCAGTCCACGCCGATGATGTCGCCTTCTTTCAAAGAGCGCTTCCCCGGGATCCCGTGCACGACCTCGTCGTTGATGGAGGTGCACAGGGTCTTGGGAAACCCGCGGTAGCCGACGAACGCCGGCCGGGCCCCCTGCGCCCGGATATACGCTTCGGCGATCCGATCGAGTTCGTCGGTCGTGACGCCCGGGGCGACCGCCTTCTCGACCACGTCGAGCGTCTCGAGGACGACCCGGGAGGCCTCCTCGAGCTTGACGAGCTCGTCGTGACTGCGAATCGTGATCATGCCACCCCTTGCGTCAGCCCCTGCGCCCGCCCCGGAGGGACCGCCTTGACGATCCGGTCGGCCACCTCCGGCACCTCTCCAGTCCCGTCCACGTCGGTCAGCAGCCCACTGCGCCGGTAGAACTCGACGAGCGGCTCGGTCTTCTGCCGGTAGACCCGGAGCCTTTCCAGGACCGTCTCGTGGCGGTCGTCGGCCCGGCTCTCCGAGCCCGAGCGCCCCTCCAGCCTGCCGATCAGGACCGATTCGGGGACGGAAAGGTTGATAACCGCCGAAAGGCGAATTCCATTTCCGCCGAGCAGGCCGTCCAGCGCGACCGCCTGGTCCACCGTCCGGGGGAACCCGTCGAGGAGGAACCCCGGCCGGGCGTCCGGTTCGGCCAGGCGCTCGCGCATCAGCCCGACCATGACGTCGTCGGGGACCAGCTCCCCGGCGTCCATGATCGCCCGGGCGCGCTGGCCCAGGGGGCTGCCGTCGCGGACGGCGGCCCGCAGGATCTCGCCGGTCGAGATCGCGGGGAGGCGCAGGCGCTCGGCCAGGAGCTTCGCCTGAGTCCCCTTGCCGCTTCCGGGAGGGCCCAGAAAGACGATGCGCATCGAGTTTCCCGCTATCCCCGGCCGCTAGCCCCGGCGGCCCCGGATCCGGCTCTTCTTGAGGAACCCCGTGTAGTGGTGCTCGACGAGCTTGGACTCGATCTGCTGGACCGTGTCCATCGCGACGCCCACGACGATCAGGAGAGACGTCCCGCCGAAGTAGAAGTTGAAGCCGAAGCCCTGCGTGACGAACCGCGGCAGGATCGCGTCCAGGCCGGGCCCGATCCACGGGAGGCTCTGGACCTTGAAGCCCGAGGAGAGGAATTCGGGGAGCAGAGCGACGAACGTCAGGTACACCGCGCCGACGATCGTCAGGCGCGAGAGCACGGTGTCGATGTAGTCGGCGGTCTTCTTGCCCGGCCGGATGCCCGGGATGAACCCGCCGTACTTGCGCATGTTGTCGGCGGTATCCACCGGGTTGAAGACGATCGACGTGTAGAAGTAGCAGAAGAAGAGGATGCCCACGCCGTAGAGGAGGACGTAGAGCGGCTGCCCCTGCGAGAGGGAGGCGGCGACCTTCTTCATCCAGTCCGCCCCGACGAAATTGGAGAAGTAGTAGGGGATCTGGAGGATCGAGATCGCGAAGATGATCGGGATGACGCCGCCCGTGTTGACCCTCAGGGGCAGGTACGTGTTCTGCCCGCCGTAGACGCGGCGGCCAACCACGCGCTTGGCGTACTGCACCGGGATTCGCCTCTGGGCCCGCTCGACGAAGACGATCAGGGCCACGATCCCTGCCATGAAAAACAGCACGAAGATCAGCGTCAGGATCGAGAGGTTGCCCTGGCGGATGGACTCGAAGAGCCCGAAAATCGCGGCCGGCAGGCGCACGACGATCCCCGCGAAGATGATCAGAGAGATTCCGTTGCCGATACCCCTCTCGGTGATCTGCTCGCCCAGCCACATGATGAAGATGGTCCCGGTCGTCAGCGTCAGGACGGTCAGCAGGCGGAAACCCCATCCCGGGTGCGGGATGAGCTTGGCGCCTCCCGGGGTGACCTGCTTCTCCAGCCAGAGCGCGATGCCCGTGGCCTGGATGAAGGAGAGCAGCACCGTGCCGTAGCGCGTGTACTGCGTGATCTTCTTGCGCCCCATTTCCCCTTCCTTGGAGAGCTTCTCGAGGTAAGGCCAGACGACCGTCAGGAGCTGCAGGATGATCGACGCCGAGATGTACGGCATGATGCCGAGCGCGAAGACCGAGAGACGGCGCAGCGCGCCTCCCGAGAAGATGTCCAGGAAGCCGAAGAGCGAGCCGGCCGTCGCGCGGAAGAACTCGTTCATCGAGGCCGGGTCGATGCCGGGAGTCGGGATGTGAGCTCCGAGCCGGTACACCGCGAGCATGATGAAGGTGAAGATGACCCGCTTGCGCAGGTCCGGCACCGAGAAAATGTTCGCGAAGCTCTGGAGAGCGCTCACCGGGGAATCACCTCGCAGCGGCCGCCCGCGGCCTCGATCCGGGCTTTCGCGCCGGCCGAGAACTTGTGCGCGGACACGTTCAGGGCCTTGGCGATCTCGCCTCCGCCCAGAATCTTGACCGGCCGGCTCGCGCGGGCCAGGCGCTTTTCCGCCAGGGCCTGCGGCGTCACGGCCGCTCCCGCCTCGAATCGGTCGAGGTCGGAGAGGTTCACGATGTCGTACTCGACCCGGAAGATGTTGGTGAAGCCTCGCTTGGGGATCCGGCGGTGGAGAGGCATCTGGCCGCCCTCGAAGCCGCGCAGGTGGCGGTAGCCGCTCCGAGACCTCTGACCCTTGTTGCCTTTCCCCGCCGTCTTGCCGTGCCCGCTGCCGGGGCCGCGCCCGACCCGCTTGCGATAGTGGGTCGCGCCCGGCGAGGGACGCAGGTCATGGACGCCGGTCCACGTCGGGCGCGGAGCCGGGCCCTCGGGGGCGGAGGCCTGCGACGAAGCCGCGGCCGCGGGCTTCTCACGCTTCTCGACGCGCGGGCGCGGGGCCTTGCGGGCCGGCTTGGCCGGCGCCGCCTTCTTCGCGGCGGTCTTTTTCGGAGCGGCGGACTTGCCTTCGCCCTTGCCCGCCGCGGTCTTCTTCGTGTCTTTTTTCTCGGCCATGGACTATTCCTCGACGACTTCGACTAAGTGCCTCACCTGGAGGACCATCCCCCGGGTCGCCGGGTTGTCCGGCCGGACGACGGTCTGGCCGATGCGGCGGAACCCGAGGCCCCGCAGCGTCAGCTTCTGCTTCTTCGGGGCGCAGATGCCGCTCTTGACCTGGCGAATCGCCACGGTCTTCTCGGCCTTGCGCTTGCCCGCGCTCTTGCTCTTCTCGCCTTCGGTCACGCCTGGGTCTCCGTTTCCGGGGTCTCGGCCGCCGCGCCGCCCATGCCGCGCCGGCGCCGCATCTCTCCCTCGTTCTTCAGCTTCAGCAGCCCGTCGAAGGTCGCCTTGATGACGTTGTGCGGGTTGGTCGTCCGCAGCGACTTCGTCAGGATGTCGGCCACGCCCACGGACTCGAGCACGGCGCGCACCGGCCCTCCCGCGATGACGCCGGTCCCGGCGGCCGCGGGCTTCAAGAGCACCCGCCCGGCGCCGTAGCGACCGAGCACGGTGTGCGGGATCGTCGTCCCCTTCAGGCTGATCTTCTGCATGTTCTTCTTGGCCATCTCGATCCCCTTCTTGATGGCCATGGGGACTTCCTTGGCCTTGCCGGAGCCATAGCCGACCCGTCCCTGCCCGTCGCCGACGACGACCAGGGCCGAGAAGGAGAAGTTCTTGCCCCCCTTGACGACCTTCGTGACGCGGTTGATGTGGACGACGCGGTCGATCAGCTCGCGGCCTTGCGCGTCCCGTTCCTTCTCCCGCTCGCGCGGCGCGCGCGAGGGTCCTCCCCGGTTGCCGTTCATCGCCTAAAACTCCAGTCCGCTCTCACGAGCGGCATCGGCCAGGGCTTTCACCTTGCCGTGATAGATGTAGCCGCCTCGGTCGAAGACGACCCTGGCGATTCCTTTTTCTTTTGCGCGGTCGGCCACGAGCTTTCCGACCCGCTTGGCGGTGCCGATGTTTGCTGCCGCCTTGCCTTCCTTCTTCAGGCCGGCGTCGAGCGACGAGGCGTGGGCGACCGTCTTGCCGCTGGCGTCGTCGATGACCTGCGCGTAGATGTGGCGGCCGCTCTTGAAGACGGCCAGCCGGGGCCGCTCTCCCGAGCCCTTCAGCTTCGTGCGGATGCGCACGCGCACGCGGCGCCGCGCCTCGGTTTTCTTCTCGCTCTTCATGGCTTACTTCCCGCCCGCCTTTCCGACCTTGCGGCGGATGACTTCGTTGGCGTACTTGATGCCCTTGGCCTTGTAGGGGTCGGGCACGCGGAGCTTGCGGATCTCGGCGGCCGTCTGGCCCACCTGCTGCCGGTCGGCGCCCGAGACCGAGAGCTTCCCCGCCTTCGCGTCGAGCGCGATGGCGATGCCCTCCGGGATCGGGAAGTTGACCGGGTGGGAGTAGCCGATCGAGAAGACGACCGTCTTCCCCTTTACCTCGGCCTTGTAGCCGACGCCCACGATCTCCAGGTCCTTGGAGAAGCCCTTCGTGACGCCCGCCACGGAGTTGGCCACGAGGCTCCGAAGCAACCCGTGAAACGCCCGATCCTTCGGCTCGTCGCTCGAGCGGGAGATCTTCACCTCGCCGTTGTCCACAACGACCGTCAGGCCGGGCGGAATGCGGTTGGAAAGCTCCCCCTTCGGGCCCTTGACTTTCAGGACGTTACCGTCCTTCTTGACCTCGACCCCCTTGGGGATCGCGACCGGCATTTTCCCTATGCGTGACACTTTCGTCTCTCCTGGAAAGTTGCGATCACCACACGTTGCAGAGGATCTCGCCGCCCAGCTTCTGCTCGCGGGCCTGGCGTCCCGTCACGATCCCGCGCGAGGTCGAGAGGATGGAAACGCCCAGTCCCCCGAGGACCTCCGGGATCTCCTTCGAACCCGCGTAGACCCGCCGGCCCGGACGCGAGACGCGCTCGAGGCCGTTGACGATCGGCTCGCCGTCCGCGTCGTACTTCAGGCCGATGCGGAGATACGGCCGACCTTTCTCCTCGACGCGGCGCCAGGAGGAGAGGTAGCCCTCATCGGCCAGCACTTTGACGAGGTTCTCCTTGACGCGGGAGGCGGGGACGTCCACACGGTCGTGGCCGGCGCGCATCCCGTTGCGCAGGCGGTTCAACAGATCGGTGATCGGATCGCTGGTCGAATTCATCGGCTCACCACGACGCCTTCAACACGCCCGGCAGGTACCCTGCCGAGGCGTTCTGGCGGAAACAGATCCGGCAGAGGCCGAACTTGCGAAGGACACTCCGCGCCCGGCCGCAGATGCGGCAGCGGCGCACCTTCCGCGTCATGAACTTCGGCTTCCTCGCCGACTTGATGATCATTGCTCTTCTGGCCATCTCTCCGTCCTAGTCCTTAGTCCTTAGTCCTTAGTCGTCCTTAGTCCGTGGTCACTTTCCGAAGGGCATTCCGAGCTGCTGGAGAAGGGTGCGGGCGCGGTCGTCCTGCCCCGCCGTCGTGACGATCGTCACGTTCAGGCCCTTCGACTTGTCCGTCTTCGCGTAATCGATCTCCGGGAAGATGAAGTGGTCGCGCACTCCCAGGGTGTAGTTGCCCCGGCCGTCGAACGCCTTCGTCGAGACGCCGCGGAAGTCGCGCACGCGTGGAAGCGCGATGTTGATCAGCCGGTCGAGGAACTCGTACATCCGGTCGCCGCGCAGCGTTACCCGGGCGCCGATCGGCATCCCGGTGCGCAGCTTGTAGGTCGCGATGGACTTCTTCGCGCGCGTGACGACCGCCTTCTGGCCCGCGATCGCCGAGAGCTCTTCGACCGCCCCGTCGAGGACCTTGGGGTTGGCGACCGCCTCCCCGAGCCCCATGTTCAGGATGATCTTCTCGACCCGCGGGATCGCCATGCGGTTCTGGATCCCGAGCTCCTTGCCGAGCGAGGGAACCACTTCCTTCAGGTACCGCTCTCTGAGTCTTGCTGGTGCTGCCATAAGTTCTTGATCCTTGGTCCTTAGTCCTTGGTCGCGGCCCCGACGAGGGACCACGGACTACGGACTACGGACTTCTTGCTCACGCCAGTGCCGCTCCACTCTTCTTCGCGAATCTCTCGGGTTGGCCCTCAGCGTCTCGTCTCCGGCCGATCCGCGTGCGCGTGTTGCGGTCCGGGTCCACGAGCATCACGTTGGAGATGTGGATCGGGGCCTCCTTCTCGGAGATCCCTCCCGCGATGTTCTTGGACGGGTTGGGCCGCACGTGCCGCTTGATCATGTTGACGCGCTCGACGATGACGCGGCCCGAAGCCGGGAGGATCTTGATGATCTTGCCCTGACGGCCGCGGTCCTTGCCCGCGATCACGACGACCTGGTCGTTCTTCTTCAGCTTCGAATGTCTCATCACAGCACTTCCGGGGCGAGCGAAATGATTTTCATGAACTTCTTCTCGCGCAATTCCCGGGCGACCGGCCCGAAGACCCGCGTCCCGACCGGCTCCCCCTCGTTGGAGATCAGCACGGCCGCGTTGTCGTCGAAGCGGATGTAGGAGCCGTCGCGCCGCCGGTGGTTGCGCCGCGTGCGGACGATGACCGCGCGGACGACGCGCTTGCCGTGCTTCTCGACGAACGGGGAGTCCGGGGCGGCCTCCTTGACCGACGCCGTGATGACGTCGCCCAGGCCCGCGTACCGTCCCGCCGAGCCCCCGCGCATCCGGATGCACGCGATGCGGCGCGCGCCGGAGTTGTCCGCGACCTCGAGGATTGTTCCCATCTGGATCATGACGTCGCTCCGCTTCTCAAGCTCCCGCTTTGACCAGGATTTCCCTCAGGACCCACCGCTTCCTCTTCGACAGCGGCCGGGTTTCCTCGATCCGGACGCGGTCGCCGGTCTTCGCGGCGTTGCCCTCGTCGTGCGCCATGAACCGGCTCGTCCGCCGGATGGTCCTCTGGTAGCGCGGCTCCTGGACTCGCCGCTCGACCTCGACGACGATGGACTTGTTCATCGCGTCGGAGACGACCCGGCCGACCTTCGTCTGGCGGCCTTTCTTTTCCGATTCCTGAGTCACTTCGCGCTCCTCTCGGCGATCTCCAGCGCCCGGCGGTAGGTCTTGACCCGCGCGATGTCGCGGCGCAGGACCTTCAGACGGCTCGGGTTCTCCAGCTGTCCCGTGGCCTGCTGCAGGCGCAGCTTCCAGCTGGCTTCCTTCAACTGCTTCTCTTTCTCGGCCAGCTCGGTGCCTCCCTGCTGGGCGAGCGTCTCGCGTTCCTTCTTCTTCATCCGATCACTCCCTGGGATTCCCGGGTGACGAACCGCGTCCGCAGCCCGATCTTGTCGGCCGCCAGCGCCAGCGCCTCGCGCGCCGACGCGTCGTCCAGGCCCTCCATCTCGTAGAGGATCCGGCCGGGCTTGACCACCGCGACCCATCCCTCGGGCGCTCCCTTGCCCTTGCCCATGCGGGTCTCGGCCGGCTTCTTGGTGATCGGCTTGTCGGGGAAGATCCGGATCCAGATCTTGCCGCCGCGCTTGACGGCGCGGGTCATTGCGACGCGGGCCGCCTCGATCTGCCGGGCGGTGATCCAGCCCGGTTCCAGGATCTGGAGCCCGACGTCGCCGAAGGCGAGGCTCGAGCCGCGCGTGGCTTTCCCCTTCATCCGGCCCCGCTGCTGCTTGCGGTACTTGACTTTCGATGGCATCAACATGGCTTGGCTCTCTTTAAGCGGTCTTCCGTCTCGTCTTGGCCTTGTGCTGCTCGCCGCGGTAGATCCACGCCTTGACCCCGATCTTTCCGTAGGTCGTGTTGGACTCGGCGAACCCGTAGTCGATGTCGGCCTTCAGCGTGTGGAGCGGGAGGCGCCCCTCCTGGTACCACTCGGCGCGGGCGATCTCGGCCCCGTTCAACCGGCCGGCGCAGCGGATCTTGATCCCCTGGGCTCCGAAGCGCAGGGCCGACTCGATCCCCTTCTTCATCGCGCGGCGGAACGCCACGCGGCGCTCGAGCTGCAGCGCGATGGACTCGGCGACGAGCTGCGCGTCCGTCTCCGGCCGCTGGATCTCGATGATGTTGATGTGGACTTCCGACTTGGTCCGCTTCTGGAGCTCGTCGCGGAGCTTGTCGACTTCCGCGCCGCGCTTGCCGATGATGATCCCGGGTCGCGACGTCTGGATGTTGACCTTCATCCGGTTGGCGAAGCGCTCGATGTCCACCTCGGAGACCCCCGCGTGCGAGAGGCGCCGCTTCAGCTCCTTGCGCAGCTTGATGTCCTCGTGCAGGAACGCCTGGTACTCCTTGGTCGAGAACCAGCGCGAGTGCCAGGTCCGGTTGAACCCGAGCCGGAAACCGTAAGGATGGACTTTCTGGCCCATGGTGCTCCTTATCCCTTCGCCTCGGCCTTGTCCGAGAGCTCGATCGTCAGGTGGCTCTTGCGATGAAGGACCCGGAAGGCCCTCCCCATCGGGGCGGGGCGAATGCGCCGCTCCTGGGGCCCCTTGTCCACGAAGATCTTCCGCACGACGAGCTCGTCCACGTCGAGCTGCGTCTCTTTCTGTTCCGCGTTGGCCACGGCCGAGCGCAGCGTCTTCAGGATGTCGCGCGCCGCGACCTTGCGGGTGTGCTGCAGGATCGCCACGGCGTCGTTGACCGACTTGCCGCGCACGAGGTCCGCGACCAGGCGCACCTTCTGCGCCGAGCCCTTCATGTATCGGAGCGTCGCCGTTGCTTTCATCGCCGTGTTCCTACGTCTTGGCCGGGGCCGCCGCCGGGGCCGCCGGGGCCGGAGCCCCCGGAACGCCCGGAGCTCCGCCGACCCTGGCGCCCGTCGCCGCCGCGGCCGCCGCGGCAGCCGCCTCGGCCGCCTTCTTTCCGCTGTGCCCCTTGAAGATGCGCGTCGGGGCGAACTCGCCGAGCTTGTGCCCGACCATGTTCTCCGCGACGTACACGGGGATGAACTTGCGCCCGTTGTGCACCGCGATCGTGTGCCCGACCATGTCGGGGATGACGGTCGAGCGGCGCGACCAGGTCTTGATGACCTTCTTCTCGCGGGTCGCGTTCAACGCCGCCACCTTCTTCGTCAGGTGGTCGTCCACGAACGCGCCCTTCTTGATCGAACGTGACATCGCTTTCCCTTAACCCTTCGCCTTGCGGCTTAGTCTTTCGCCTTGCAACTTAACCTTTCGCCTTTCGGCGGCGGACGATGAAGGCGTCCGTGCGCTTGGAGTTGCGGGTCTTCAGTCCCTTGGTCTTCCAGCCCCACGGAGAGGTCGGGTGGCGTCCGCCCGAGGTCTTGCCCTCGCCGCCGCCCATCGGGTGGTCCACCGGGTTCATCGAGACGCCGCGGTTGTGCGGACGCCAGCCCATCCAGCGGTTGCGCCCGGCCTTGCCGATGGAGACGTTCTCGTGCTCGAGGTTGCCGACCTGGCCGATGGTGGCGTAGCACTCGATGTGGACCTCGCGGACCTCGCCGGAGGGAAGCCGCACCTGCGCGTACCCGCCTTCCTTGGCCATCAACTGAGCGGCCGTCCCGGCGGAGCGGACGAGCTGCCCGCCGCGGCCGCGCTTCAACTCGATGTTGTGGATCGTCGTGCCCAGCGGGATGCCCTTCAGCGGCAGCGCGTTGCCCGGCAGGATGTCCGCCGTCGGCCCGGAGACGACCGAGGCGCCGACCTGGAGGCCGTTGGGCGCCAGGATGTAGCGCTTCTCGCCGTCCGCGTAGTGCAGGAGCGCGATCCGGGCCGTGCGGTTCGGGTCGTACTCGATCGCGGCGACCTTCGCCGGGACGTCCATCTTGTCGCGGCGGAAGTCGATGATCCGGTAGAGGCGCTTGTGGCCGCCGCCCATGAAGCGGCTGGTCTGCCGCCCCTGGTTGTTGCGTCCGCCCGAGGAGCGCAGCCCCACCGTGAGGCTCTTCTCCGGGCGGCTCCTCGACAGCTCGACGAAGTCGTATGCCGTCTGGAAACGGCGCCCCGCGGAAGTCGGCTTGAACTTTTTGACCGGCATAGCTGTGTCCCTACACTCCCTCGAAGAACTCGAGCTTCTCGCCCGGGGCCAGGCGCACGTACGCCTTCTTCCAGTCCTTGCGCTGTCCGAGGAACCGGCCCATGCGCTTCCACTTCCCCTGGCGGTTGGCGACGCGGACGTCGGCGACCTTCACCCCGAAGAGCTTTTCGACGGCCCTCCGGATCTCGATCTTGTTGGCCCGGCGATCCACCTCGAAGCAGACCGTGTTGGTCGCTTCCTTCAGTTTCGTGGACTTCTCGGAGATCAGCGGGCGGCGGATGAGCTGCAGCGGTTCCATGTTCCTATTCCTACTCAAGGGTCGCGACGACCCGCGACAGGGCGTCCTGCGAGACGACCACCGTCCCGTGGCTCATCACGTCATAGACGTTGACCGCGAGGGCGTCCACCAGCTTCCACTCGGAGACGTTGCGGGAGGCGAGCTGCACGTTCTCGTTTTCGCGCGAGTCCACCAGCAGCGCCTTCCCCTCGATCCCGAGGCCGCCGATCGCGGACTTCAGGTCCCGGGTCTTCGGCCCCTCCAGCTCCAGGCTCTCCACGACGACGAGGCGCTCCTCGCGAACCCGCTGCGAGAGGGCCGCCTTCAGGGCGTTCTTCTTCTCGCCGACGGAAATCTTCTCGGCGTAGGAGCGGGGCACCGGTCCATGGGCCGTTCCGCCGTGGCGGTGGATCGGCGGGCGTCCGCCTCCCTGCCGCGCGCGTCCGGTCCCCTTCTGCTTGAAGGGCTTCTTGCCGGAGCCGGAGACCTCGCTGCGGGTCTTGGTCTTGTGCGTTCCCGCGCGCTGTCCCGCGAGGAACGCCTTCACGACCTGCCAGACCAGGTGCCGCCGGTACGGGTAGTCGAAGACCCCCGCCGGCAGGTCCACCTCGCCGACTCTCTCTTTCTTCCAGTTCCAGACGGGCAAAGTCGCCATCTTCGATCCCTTACTTTGCTTACTTTGCAGCCGGCTTCGCGAACGAAGACCGGACGATCTTGACCACCGACCGGCGCGCTCCTGGGACGGCGCCTCGCAGGTAGATCAGGTTGTTCTCCGTGTCCACGCGGACGACCACGAGGTTCTTGGCCGTGGCCTGGCGCCCGCCGAGCCGTCCGGAGGAGCGGTTGCCCTTGATGACGCGCGAGGGGAACGCCGACGCGCCGATGGAGCCCGGAGCCCGGTGGAACATGGAGCCGTGCGCCGCGCCGCCGCCGCGGAAGTGGTGGCGCCGGACGACGCCGGCGAAGCCCTTGCCCTTGGAGACGCCGATGACGTCCACGTGGTCCTGCGGCGCGAAAGCGTCGCAGAGGACCTTGTCGCCCGGCTTCCACTCGTCGCCCGCGTCGAAGCGGACCTCGGCGAGCGTGCGCATCGGTGCGACGCCGGCCTTCTCGAATCGCGTCTTGGCCGCCTGGTTGGCGTTGCGGTCCGGGCGCGACTCGACCAGGCCGATCTGGACGGACTCGTAGCCGTCGCGGTCGGCCGTCTTCTTCTGGACGACGAGGCAGGGCCCGGCCTGGACGACCGTCACCGGGACGGCCGTGCCGTCGGCCTCGAAGACCTGCGTCATCCCGACTTTCCTGCCGATGATTCCGTGAATCGCCATGTCTCGCTCGCTTCGCTCGTTACTTTCCGAAAGCCTTGATCTCGACGTCCACGCCGACTGGCAGCTCGAGCTTCATCAGAGCGTCCACCGTCTGCGAGGTGGGCTCGAGGATGTCCAGGAGCCGCTTGTGGGTCCGCATCTCGAACTGCTCGCGCGACTTCTTGTCGATGTGCGGCGAGCGGTTGACCGTGTAGCGCGAGACCGCGGTGGGCAGGGGGATCGGCCCGGCGATCTTGGCCCCGGTTCTCCGGACCGTGTCCACGATCTCGGTCGCGGACTGGTCCAGGATCCGGTAGTCGTAAGCCTTGAGTCTGATGCGGATTTTGTCGTTCTTCATTTTTGGCGGCCGCTCGACGCGGCCGGAAGAGAGCAAGCGGCCGCTCTCGTCCAGCCCATGGTTTCTACGCAATACATCGGCTACTCCAGAATCTCTGTAATCGTCCCTGCGCCGACCGTTCGGCCACCTTCTCTAATGGCGAACCGCAGTCCCTTCTCCATCGCGATCGGGGTGATCAGCTGGATCTCCAGCGACACCGTGTCCCCGGGAACCACCATCTCCACTCCCTGCGGCAACTTCGCCGTCCCCGTCACGTCCGTCGTCCGGAAGAAAAAC
>DATFQY010000051.1:0-13229 GCA_035263845.1 Thermoanaerobaculia bacterium
ATGCTCAGGCGCAAGATCGAGTCGCCCAGACCAATTAAGTCTGCCGGCGCTGTCGCTTGGAGTGTTCGTTCCGCTACTTGCAGGCGGTGTTTTAGGCGGAGGTTCTGCTCGATGAGCAATGCGCCACTCGCAAGAGCGATGACTGCGACGATAGCGATTAGAAACCGGCTGAGCATCGGTAGGCGCGCTCAGAAACAAACCAAGAAATCGTCCTCGTAGTCGTAACCGATCGTGCAGCCCTGTGCCACACCACAGAAGTAGTAGTCGTCAAGGATCCAATACTCTGTGCGGTAGCCCCAAACGATTGGGTTCTGGCAGTTCCAGATCTTGTAGCCGACGAGCTCTGAGAACGTGGCGTCCGAGTAGTAGTCGACCTCTCCGCCATAATTAGAGATATCGCCCTGGGCGACTGCGGCGAAGCCGGCTACTGCCATTACTGCAACGGCGAGGATGAGATAGACAGAGAATCTTCTGCTGATCACGGGGAAGCCTCCTTTCCGACCGAGATGGCCTCGGTCGCTACGAGCGGTAAGCCAGAACCTAAAGCTGAGCATCACAAGTCTTCTCGTGAGTAGGAGGGGCGGGTAGGATGTTGGGCTGGAGGAGACGACCTTCGGTGAGACGATTCTTCGACATAAATCCCCTCCCAGCGAATCATCATGCGAGGGGAGGAACGCATCTTGATGCGAACGCATCAACTTTACTTTGGCGGGGAGCGGCTCTGGAGCTGCCTTCTGAAGAGGCTAAGGTCGGCTGGCTTTAGGGCGCTTCGCACTCGCGAGTTAATGCTATTCACGAGCCACTCCTCGAGCCGGGCCTCCAGATCAGGACGAGAGCGGGCAGCTTGGTGAAGGGTAATTCCAGCCTCAATTCGTACTTCGACCTGAACAGAGGACGACTTGATGCGGAGGGTCTTGCAGAGAAGGACGAATCATCGGGCGGTGGAGGGTGCATGGCGGCAGGACTCGCCCGCCAGTGTCTTTTGCCGACCAGGGACGGGCGGGCGCAAGAGGCGCCCCAACCGCCACGGTGCTACGAAAAGAAACGGGGCCCGTTTCCGGACCCCGCAAACGCTGATGCGGCTGGTGGTTACTCTTCGTCGGACGCGTCGACTTCGGCGTCGGCTTCGGCGAGGGCCAGTTCCTCGGCCGGGTCGATCAAGAAGTCCTCGAGGGCGGGCTCCTCGACGGCCGGGATCTCTTCCCGCTCCAGGACGACGTTCCTGTAGTAATCCATGCCGGTTCCGGCCGGGATGAGCCTTCCCACGATGACGTTTTCCTTCAGGCCCCGGAGGTGGTCCACCTTGCCGGAGATGGAGGCCTCGGTCAGGACCCGGGTCGTCTCCTGGAAGGAGGCGGCCGAGATGAACGAATCCGTCGAGAGGGAGGCCTTCGTGATGCCGAGGAGCATCGGGCGGCCGATTGCGGCCGTGCCGCCGGCGGCGGCGACCCGCTCGTTCTCGTCCTCGAACCGGAAGCGGTCCACCTGCTCGTCGATCAGGAACTCCGTGTCCCCGACCTCCTCGATCTTCACGCTTCGCATCATCTGCCGGACGATGACCTCGATGTGCTTGTCGTTGATGGCGACGTTCTGCGACCGGTAGACCTCCTGGATCTTGTCCACGAGGTACCGCTGCATCTCCTTCTCGCCCAGGATCGCCAGGATGTCGTGCGGGTTGATCGGCCCGTCGATCAGGGGATCGCCGGCGCGGACCCTCTCGGACTCCTGGACGTTGACGTGCGTGTAGCGCGGGATCAGGTACTCCCTCATCTCGCCGTCGTCGCCGGTGATGATGACCTTGCGCATGCCCTTGGCGATCGGCCCGTGCGAGACCGTACCGTCGATCTCGGTGATGACCGCCGCGTCCTTGGGACGCCGCGCCTCGAAGAGCTCGACGATGCGGGGCAGACCGCCCGTGATGTCCTTGGTCTTGGTCGTCTCGCGCGGGATCTTGGCCAGCACGTCACCGGGGTGAACGTCCTGCCCATCGTTGACCATCAGGTGGGAGCCGATCGGGAGCAGGTACTTCCTCTCGGCCTTGCCCTGGACGATGACCTGCGGCGAGCGCTTCTCCGCCCCGACCGCCTCGACGATGATCTTCTGGGCGAGGCCGGTGACCCGGTCCGTCTCCTCGCGGAGGTTCTCGCCTTCCACGATGTCGCGGAACGCGATCCGCCCGCCGACCTCGGTCAAGATGGCCGACGTGAACGGATCCCACTCGACGAGCTCCTGCCCGGGCACGACCTCCTGGCCGTCGGCCACCTTGATCGTCGAGCCGTACACGACCGAGTAGCGCTCCTTCTCGCGCCCCTTGTTGTCCACGATCGTGATCTTGCCGTTGCGGTTGACGACGACGAGGTTGCCGTCCTTCCTCTGGACGGTCGCGACGTTCAAGAACTTGACCGTTCCCGGGTTCTTGGCGGTGTGCTTGGACTGCTCGGTGACGCGCGAGGCCGTTCCGCCGTAGTGGAACGTCCGCATGGTCAGCTGCGTGCCGGGCTCGCCGATCGACTGGGCGGCAATGACGCCGACCGCCTCGCCGATCTCGACCATCTTGCCCGAAGCCAGCATGCGGCCGTAACAGAGGCGGCAGACCCCGCGCTTGGTCTCGCAGGTCAGAACCGAGCGGATCTTGACCCGCTCGATGCCGGCTTCCTGGACTCGGGAGGCTAGATCCTCGGTGATCTCCGTGCCGTATCCCAGGAGCTTTTCCTCGGAAAGCGGATCGAAGATGTCCTCCTGCGCCGCCCGGCCGACGATGCGGTCGCGGAGCGGCTCGAGCGTGTCGCCGCCTTCCATGATCGCGGCCACCGTGATGCCGTCGGAGGTCCCGCAGTCCTCCTCGATGACGATGACGTCCTGCGCCACGTCCACGAGGCGACGGGTGAGGTACCCCGAGTCGGCGGTCTTCAAGGCCGTGTCGGCCAGTCCCTTGCGGGCGCCGTGCGTCGAGATGAAGTACTGCAGCACCGACAGGCCCTCGCGGAAGTTGGCCGTGATCGGCGTCTCGATGACCTCGCCCGAGGGCTTGGACATGAGGCCTCGCATCCCGGCGAGCTGCCGGACCTGCTCCTTGGATCCCCGGGCTCCGGAGTCCGCCATGATGTAGATCGGGTTGAACTCGCTGCCCGCCTGGTCGGACCTTTTCATCTCCTTGAACATCTCGTCGGAGATGTTCTCGGTCGTCCGGTGCCAGATGTCGATGATCTTGTTGTGGCGCTCGCCGGCGGTGATGACGCCGGAGTTGCGCTGGGACTCGACCTCGAGCACCTCCCTCTGGGCGGCGTTTAAGTAGTCCTCTTTCTTGGCCGGGATGACCATGTCGTCCACGCCGATCGAGATGCCGGCGCGGGTCGCGGCGAGGAAGCCGAGGTCCTTCAGCTCGTCGAGCATCTGGACCGTCATCTCTTCGCCGAAGTTGAGATACACGTAGCTGACGAAGTCGGTCAGGCCCTTCTTCTTCAGGTTGCCGTTGATGAACGGGACCACGTCCTTCAGCGCCCGGTTGAAGAACACGCGGCCGACCGTCGTGTCGATCAGCTGCCGCTCGATGTCCTGGACCTCGGCGTGGAGGATGTCCTGGTCGTTGTACTGGGTCGTCAGATCAATGTACTTGCCGGTGTAGCGCACGCGGATGGGCGTGTGGGTCGTGACATCTCCCTGCTCGTAGGCCAGCATGACCTCGTCGAAGTCGGAGAAGATGCGTCCCTCGCCCTTGGTGTTCGAGCGGGACTTGGTCAGGTAGTAGATCCCGAGCACCAGGTCCTGCGACGGCACGGCGAGCGGACGCCCGGAGGCCGGCGACAGGATGTTGTTGGAGGAGAGCATCAGCAGCTCCGCCTCGACCTGGGCCTTCGGCGACAGCGGCACGTGCACGGCCATCTGGTCGCCGTCGAAGTCGGCGTTGAACGCCGGGCAGACCAGCGGGTGGATCTTGATCGCCTTGCCCTCGACGAGGACCGGCTGGAACGCCTGGATGCCCAGGCGGTGGAGCGTCGGAGCACGGTTCAGGAGGACCGGGTGGTCGCGGATCACGTCCTCGAGCGCGTCCCAGACCTCCGTGACCCCGGACTCGACGAGCTCCTTGGCCGCCTTGATCGTCTGGGCGAGGCCCTTCTTCTCGAGGCGGTTGTAGATGAACGGCTTGAAGAGCTCGACGGCCATCTTCTTGGGAAGGCCGGCCTGGTGGAGCTTGAGCTCCGGCCCGACCACGACGACCGAGCGGCCCGAGTAGTCCACGCGCTTTCCGAGCAGGTTCTGGCGGAACCGCCCCTGCTTGCCCTTGAGCGTGTCGGAGAGCGACTTCAGAGGGCGGTTGTTGGAGCCCTTCAGGACACGGCCACGGCGGCCGTTGTCGAAGAGAGCGTCCACCGCCTCCTGGAGCATCCGCTTCTCATTCCGAACAATGACCTCGGGCGCCCGGAGTTCCAGCAGTTTCTTGAGGCGGTTGTTCCGGTTGATCACTCGCCGGTAGAGGTCGTTTAAGTCGGAGGTCGCGAAGCGGCCGCCGTCCAGGGGAACGAGGGGCCGCAGCTCCGGCGGGATGACCGGGATGACGTCCAGGATCATCCACTCCGGGCGGTGGCCCGAGCGGCGGAACGCGTCGCACACCTTCAGGCGCTTGGCCGCCTTCTGCCGCTTGATCTGGGACGTCTCCGTCTTCATGATCATGCGGAGCTCTTCGGCGAGCATCTCGACGTCCACGCGCTCGAGCAATTCCTTGATCGCCCCGGCGCCCATCCGCGCCACGAACACGTCGCCGTGCTCGCCGCGCAGCGCCCGGTAGCGCTCCTCGGACAGGAGCTCCTTCTCCTTCAGCTCCGTCTCGCCCGGATCGATGACGACGTAGGACTCGAAGTAGAGGATCCGCTCCAGGTCCCGGAGCGAGATGTCGAGCAGGTGGCCGATCCGCGACGGCAGGCCCTTGAAGAACCAGACGTGCGAGACCGGCGAGGCGAGCTCGATGTGCCCCATCCGCTCGCGGCGGACCTTGGACTTGGTCACCTCGACGCCGCACTTGTCGCAGACGACGCCGCGGTGCTTCATCCGCTTGTATTTGCCGCAGAGGCACTCCCAGTCGGTGATCGGGCCGAAGATCTTCGCGCAGAAGAGGCCGTCCCGCTCCGGCTTGAAGGTGCGGTAGTTGATCGTCTCGGGCTTGGTGACCTCGCCATAGGACCACGACCGGATCTTCTCGGGCGAAGCCAGAGAGATCTTGATCGCGTTGAAATCCTTCAGCGTGGTCGGTTTGCTGGCGAAAGCGAGCGATTCCACGTTATGCGCTCCTTACGCGACGTGCGCGTGATTCGTGAGCCGTGAGCCGTGAACCGTGAGCCGCAGCTCCCGGTCCCCGGTCATTCGCCTCACGATCCCTGAAAACATCTTTCGTTCCTCGGCTCACGGCTAACGGCTTACGGCTCACGATCATCTCTTCAAGAGCTCAACGTCCAGGCAGAGGGACTGGAGTTCCCGGACCAACACATTGAACGACTCCGGGAGGCCCGGCCCCGCCGGGATCTCTCCCTTGACGATCGCTTCGTAAACGGCCGAGCGGCCCTCGACGTCGTCGGACTTGACCGTGAGCAGCTCCTGGAGCGTGTAGGAGGCGCCGTAGGCCTCGAGGGCCCAAACCTCCATCTCTCCGAAGCGCTGGCCGCCGAATTGCGCCTTGCCGCCGAGCGGCTGCTGCGTGATGAGCGAGTACGGCCCGATCGAGCGAGCGTGGATCTTGTCGTCCACCAGGTGCGAGAGCTTCATCATGTAGATGAAGCCCACGGTGACCTGCTGCTCGAAGGGCTCCCCGGTCATCCCGTCGTAGAGGACGGTCTTGCCCGCCGAGGGCAGGTTGCCGTCCTTCAAGAGCTTCTTGATCTCCCCCTCGGTCGCGCCGTCGAAGACCGGCGTCGCGACGTGCATGCCGAGCGCCTTGCCGGCCCAGCCGAGGTGCGTCTCCAGGATCTGGCCGACGTTCATTCGGGAGGGCACGCCCAGGGGATTCAGCACGATGTCGATCGGCGTCCCGTCCGGGAGGTACGGCATGTCGCCGTCCGCCAGGATGCGGGAGATGACGCCCTTGTTGCCGTGGCGCCCAGCCATCTTGTCGCCGACGGAGAGCTTCCTCTTCATCGCGACGTAGACCTTGACCATCTTGATGACGCCGGGCGGAAGCTCGTCTCCCTTCTGGAGCAGCTCGATTCTCTCGGCGTTGACGCGGTTCAAGACCTCGATCTGCGAGTCCTGCCGCCGGAGGATGATCTGGACCGCCTCGGCGATCTCCTCGTCCTTCAGCTTCAGGCGCTTCAGCTGCTGGGGCGAGAGCCTCGCGACGCCCTCGTCGGTGAACTTGCCGCCCTTCTTGACGATCTCCTCGCCATCCCGGTCGTTCATGGGCTCGTTGGAGATCTTCCCGACGAGCAGGTCGCGGATCTTCTTGTTGGCTTCCTCGCGGATGATCCGGATCTCGTCCTTGGAGTTCTTCTCGATCTTGGCGATCTGGTCCTGCTCGATGGAGAGGGCCCGGAGGTCCTTCTCGATCCCCTTGCGCGAGAAGATCTTCACGTCCACGACCGTCCCTTCGATGCCCGGCGGGCACTTCAGGGACGCATCGCGCACGTCGCCGGCCTTCTCGCCGAAGATCGCGCGGAGCAGCTTCTCTTCCGGCGTCAGCTGAGTCTCGCCCTTGGGCGTGACCTTACCCACCAGGATATCGCCCGGCTTCACAGTCGCCCCGATCCGGATGATGCCGGACTCGTCGAGGTCGCGAAGCGCGTTCTCCGAGACGTTCGGAATGTCGCGCGTGATCTCCTCGGGCCCGAGCTTGGTGTCGCGCGCCTCGATGTCGAACTCCTGGATGTGGATCGACGTGAAGAAGTCGTCCTTGACGAGGCGCTCGGAGACCAGGATCGCGTCCTCGTAGTTGTAGCCGCGCCACGGCATGAAGGCGACGAGGATGTTCCGGCCCAGCGCCAGCTCGCCCTTCTCCGTGCACGGACCGTCGGCGAGAACCTCCCCACGGTTGACGGTCTGCCCTTCGTAGACGATCGGCTTCTGGTTGATGCAAGTGTTCTGGTTGGACCGGCGGAACTTCGTCAGCGGGTAGATGTCCGCGCCGAACTCCTTGCCGCCGACCTCGCTCCCCTCGACGCGGACGATGATCCGCTCCGAGTCCACCTGGTCCACGACCCCGCCGCGCTTGGCGAGGACGACCGCGCCGGAGTCCCGGGCGACCGTGACCTCGAGGCCGGTGCCGACGAGCGGCGACTCGACCCTCAGGAGCGGGACCGCCTGCCGCTGCATGTTGGAGCCCATCAGCGCGCGGTTGGCGTCGTCGTGCTCGAGGAACGGGATGAGCGCCGTCGCGACCGAGACGAGCTGCTTGGGAGAGATGTCCTTGTAGTCCACCTTCTCGCGCTCGGCCGTGATGAACTCCCCGTTGAACCGGGCGATGACGCGCTCGTCCTTGATCCGGCCGGAGCCATCGGTCTCGGCGTTGGCCTGGGCGATGACGAAGTTCTCCTCCTCCCACGCGGAGAGGTAGAAGGCGTACGGCAGGGCCTCGGCCGCCCGCTTGTGGTTCCTGCGGACGCGCTCGTTCTCCTCCTCGAGCTCTTTCTTCTCGGCGATCTGGCCGAGCTTGAAGGAGGTGTCGCCGACGAGCGTGATCTGGAAGTGGTCGATGACCCGGCCCTTCTCGACCCTCTTGTAGGGCGTCTCGATGAAGCCGAAGTCGTTGATCCGCGCGTAGCACGAGAGAGACGAGATCAGGCCGATGTTCGGGCCTTCCGGCGTCTCGATCGGGCAGACGCGGCCGTAGTGCGTCGGATGGACGTCGCGAACCTCGAACCCGGCGCGCTCGCGCGAGAGGCCGCCCGGCCCGAGGGCCGAGAGGCGCCGCTTGTGCGTGACCTCGGAGAGCGGGTTGGTCTGGTCCATGAACTGCGACAGCTGCGAGGACCCGAAGAACTCCTTGATGGACGCGATGACAGGCTTGGAGTTGATCAGGTCGTGCGGCATCGCCGAGTCGATGTCCTGGTGGACCGACATCTTCTCCTTGATGGCGCGCTCCATCCGGACGAGGCCGATGCGGAACTGGTTCTCGAGCAGCTCGCCGACGGAGCGGACGCGGCGGTTTCCGAGGTTGTCGATGTCGTCGGTGCGGCCGACGTCCCGCTTCAGCCTCAAGAGATAAGCCACGACGCGGTAGATGTCCTGCGCCGTCAGCGTCCGCGTGTCTTCGGAGGAGTCGGCCTCGAGCTTGATGTTGAACTTGAAGCGGCCGACGCGCGAGAAGTCGTACTTCTTCGGGTCGAAGAACATCCCGTTGAAGAGGTTCTTGGCCGACTCGTAGGTCGGAGGATCGCCTGGGCGAAGCCTGCGGTAGATCTCGAGGATCGCCTCGTTCTTGGTCTTGTGCGTATCCTTGCGGATCGTGTTGACCAGGATGTCGCCGGCGAGGTCCCAGTCGGGGAAGAAGATCTCGACTTCCTTGATCCCCCGCTCCTTCAGCTGCTCGACGGCGTCGGCGCCGACCTCCTGGCCGGCCTCGAAGAGGACCTCGCCGGTGGAGAGGTCCACGACGTCGGCGATGAAGCAGGCCTTCTCGACCGCGGCGGCGTCCACCGAGCGCTCGAGCGAGCCCTTCTTGGCGATCTCCTTCTGGTCGTCGGCGGAGAGCTTGATGCCCGCGAAGACCACCTTGGTCTCGCGCTTGACGCGGGCGTACTTCTCTCTGAGCTCCTCCTGCTTCAACACCGACCGGTTGACCGTCAGGTGCGCGCGGCCGCGCTCGAAGCGGGCCGGCACGGCGGAGTAGAACTCGCGCAGGATCGACTCGTCGGTCTCCAGGCCCAGCGCCCGCAGGAAGATCGTGGCCGGGAACTTGCGCTTCCGGTCGATGCGGACGAAGAGGATCCCCTTCTGGTCGTACTCGAACTCCACCCAGGAGCCGCGGTACGGGATGATCTTCGACAGGAAGCCGTGAGCCGACTCCCGGGTGAAGAAGACGCCGGGCGAGCGGTGGAGCTGCGAGACGATGACGCGCTCGGTCCCGTTGATGACGAACGTCCCGTGCTCGGTCATCAGCGGGATGTCGCCGAAGAAGACCTCCTCTTCCTTGGCGTCGCGCATCGTCTTGACTCCGGTGTCGGGGTCCTTGTCGTAGACGAAGAGGCGGAAGGTGACCTTCAGGGGCACGGAGTAGGTCATTCCGCGCTCCTGGCACTCGGCCACCGAGTACTTCATCTGCAGGTCCACCGGGTTGCCGCAGACGTCGCAGAGCGTGACGCGGTTGGGGTTCTGGGTTCCGCACTTGGGGCAGGAGACCGACTCCTCGTGCGGGTGCGCGGTCACGATGCGGGCGCCGCAGGCACGGCAGTCCATCCGCAGGTGCTCGAGGCCCTTCAGCCTCCCGCACTTGCACTCCCAGTTGCCGATCGCGTACTTGACGAACTGCAGCTCGCAGGCCCCGCGGAAGTCCGAGAACGGGAACACGCTGGTGAACACCGCCTGGAGGCCGGACTCCTCGCGCTCCTCCGGGAGCAGGTTCATCTGCAGGAAGCGCTCGTAGGACCGGCGCTGCACGTCGATGAGATTCGGAAGATCCATGAACGACCGGATCTTCGAAAACGTCTTTCGCTCGGGGGACACGCCCACCTCACTGCTCATTCGCAGACACTCCTAGCGCGGCAGGGGGCTCCCCCGCCGCTGAACGGGTTGAGAACACCGGGACCGAGATTCCGTCCAACGCTCTCTTCGTGGCCCTACTTGATCTCCACCTTCGCGCCGACTTCCTCGAACTTCTTCTTGATGTTCGCCGCCTCGTCCTTGGAGACGGCTTCCTTCAGCGTCCCCGGGGCGCCGTCCACCAGGTCCTTGGCTTCCTTCAAGCCGAGGCTCGTCACTTCGCGGACCACCTTGATGGTCTTGATCTTGTCGCCGGCCGCCGCGAGGACGACCGTGAACTCGGTCTTCTCCTCCTCGGCCGGGGCCGCCGCGGCTGCCGGAGCGCCCGCCGCGCCCGCCACGGGCATGGCCATCGCGGCCGCCGTGACGCCGAACTTCTCCTCCAGGGCCTTGACCAGGGAGTTCAACTCGAGGACGGTCATCCCCTCGATTTCCTTGACGAAGTTTTCCGCCGTCATCGCCATTTCTTCTGTCTCCTTACTGATAACCGTTTCGTTATTCCACTTACTCCGAGGCCGGCGCCGCCGCGGGAGCCGCCCCCGTCTTTTCCTTTTGATCCGCGATCTGAGACACCACCCCGGCCAGGTTCCGGATCGGGCCGTTCAAGACCGTCACCAGGCGCCGCAGGGGCGACTGCATGAGGAAAAGGAGCTTCGAGACCAGCTCCTCCCGGGTCGGCAGCTCGGCGATGGACTTGATCTGGTCCGCCTTGATGGCCCTCCCCTCGACCAGGGCCGCCTTGAACACCAGGTTCGGATTCGCCTTGGCGAAGGCCGTCAGGACCTTGGCCAGGGCGACCGGGTTGTCGTCGTTGTAGGCGACCGCGGTCGCCCCGATGAAGTGGTCCGAGAGCTGCTCGAGCGCGGTGCCCTTGGCCGCCCGCCGGGCGAGCGTGTTCTTGACCACGACGTACTTCGACTTGGTCGCACGGACCTGACGGCGCAGCTCCGTCACCTCCGGGACCTTCAGGCCGGCGAACGCGAAGAGGATCGCGTTGCCGGACTTCGCCAGTCCCGCTCCGAGCTGTTCGATCTGTTCCGCTTTTTCCGCGCGGTTCATTTCCTGGCCTCCAGAGCCTCGAGGGACGCGGTGTCGATGGCGACGCCGGGTCCCATCGTCGAGGAGATCGAGACCGTCCGGAAGTACTTCCCCTTGGCCGCGGCGGGCTTGGCCCGCTGGACGGCACGGATGAAAGTCGCCGCGTTCTCCTCGAGCTTCGTCTTGTCGAAGGAGGTCTTGCCGATCGAGGCGTGGATGATCGAGGTCTTGTCCACGCGGAACTCGACCTTGCCCGCCTTGATCTCCCGGACCGCCTTGCCGACGTCCATCGTCACGGTGCCGGCCTTGGGATTGGGCATGAGGCCCTTGGGGCCGAGCACTTTCCCGAGCTTTCCGACGAGCCGCATCATGTCGGGCGTGGCCACGAGGGCCTCGAAGTCGAGGAACCCCTCGGTGATCTTGGCGACGAGGTCCTCGGCGCCCACGTGGTCGGCTCCCGCCTCCTGGGCCTCCTTGGCCTTGTCGCCCGCCGCGATGACTGCGACGCGCTTGGACTTGCCCGTGCCGTGCGGAAGCACGACGGTGCCGCGGACCATCTGGTCGGCGTGCTTGGGATCCACGCCGAGCAGCATCGCGATGTCCACGGACTCGTCGAACTTCGCGAACTTCACTTCGCGGACGAGGCCCATCGCCTCGGCGAGGCCGTAGGCCTTTGTGCCGACGCGCTCCTTGGCCGCCGCGAACTTCTTACCGATTTTTCCCATCTTCTCCTTTCGTCGTCCAAACGGCCTCGCTCGCGCTCGGCCTCCGACTTTCGCCGGGACTCGCGTCCCGACGTCTTAAACCACTTCGATGCCCATGCTCCGCGCGGTCCCCTCGACGATCCGCATGGCGGCGGCGAGGTCCGCGGCGTTCAAGTCCGGGAGCTTGGTCTTGGCGATGTCCTCCACCTGCTTCTTGGTGACCTTGCCGACCTTCTCCTTGTTGGGAGTGCCCGAGCCCTTCGGGATGCCCGCGGCCTTCAAGAGCAGGACGGCGGCCGGCGGGGTCTTCGTGATGAAGGTGTAGGACCGGTCGGCATAGACCGTCACGACCACCGGGATGATCAGGCCCTTCTGCGAGCTGGTCTTCGCGTTGAAGTTCTTGCAGAAGTCCATGATGTTGACGCCCTGCTGGCCGAGCGCGGGCCCGACCGGCGGAGCCGGCGTCGCCTCGCCGGCGGGGATCTGCAGTTTCACGTAACCGGTGATCTTCTTCGCCATGACGCTTGTTTCGCTCCTCTAGACCTTCTGGACCTGCAGGAACTCGAGCTCGACCGGCGTCGAGCGCCCGAAGATCGTGACCATGACCTTCAGCGTCGAGCGGTCGAGGTTGATGTCTTCCACGACGCCGGTGAAGTTCGTGAACGGGCCGTCGGTGATCCGCACGTGCTCGCCCTTCTCGAAGGTGTGCTTCGGCTTGGGCTTCTCCTTGGTCGAGGTGACCCGGTGGAGGATCTGCTCGACCTCGTCGGCGGTCAGGGGTGTGGGGTCCTTGCCCGACCCGACGAACCCGGTAACCTTCGGAGTGTTCTTGACGAGGTGCCAGGCCTCGTCGGACATCTCCATCTCGATGATGATGTAGCCCGGAAAGAACTTGCGCTGGACCTCGCGGCGCTTTCCGCCCTTCATCTCGACGAGCGTCTCGGTCGGGATGCGGATCTCGCCGAAATGGTCGGCCATCCCCATCGCCTCGACCCGCTGCTTGAGGTTCTGGCGCACCCGCTCCTCGAACCCGGAGTAGGTGTGGACGATGTACCAGTTCTTGGCCTTCGGCCTCGTCTCGGTCGTATTCGTCTCGGCCGTCACGCCACCACCCCCACGGTCCGGAACAGCCGGTCGATCACCCACGCGAGGCCCGAGTCCACGAGGAAGAGGTAGAAGCCGAACAGGAAACAGGCCACGATGACGACGACCGTCGTCCCGACGACCTCGGACCTGCCGGGCCAGGAAACCTTCTTCATCTCGACCCAGACGTCCCGAAGGAAATCGCGGGTCCGGGGCCACCACTCTTTGACTGGAACCATGTTCGTTACGCTGCTCCGCTTCCTCTTCGTTGCCTCTTCGTCATTGGCAGGGGTGGAGGGATTCGAACCCCCAACCTACGGTTTTGGAGACCGCCGCTCTACCAATTAGAGCTACACCCCTAGCGTTAAACCTTCCCTTCCTTGTGGGCCGTGTGCTTCCGGCAGAAGCGGCAGTACTTCGAGAGCTCCAGCTTCTCCGTGTTGGTCTTCTTGTTCTTGGTGGTCGTGTAGTTCCTGCGCTTGCACTCGCTGCACGCCAGGCTGATGTTTTCCTGCATAGATCCCCCGTTACTCGATGATCTCGGTGATCGTTCCGGCGCCGACCGTTCGGCCGCCTTCCCGGATGGCGAACCGCAGTCCCTTCTCCATCGCGATCGGGGTGATCAGCTGGATCTCCAGCGACACCGTGTCCCCGGGAACCACCATCTCCACTCCCTGCGGCAACTTCGCCGTCCCCGTCACGTCCGTCGTCCGGAAGAAAAAC
>DATFQY010000052.1:0-26625 GCA_035263845.1 Thermoanaerobaculia bacterium
CCGCGGCCTCCGGGGGGCCCGGGGGGCGCCACGCGCCCCCCGCTCACTTCAGCCAGCCGTGTCCGGACACGGCTCGAGCGGTGCAAGCACTTGCGCCCCGAGTTGGTGGCCCCAACGGGACTCGAACCCGTGCCGCGGCCTTGAAAGAGCCGTGTCCTAACCACTAGACGATGGGGCCCGGAAAAAAAGATAGCACGTGGACTGTTCACCAGTTGCGAGCTCAAGGGACTCGAACCCGTGCCGCGGCCTCCGGGGGGTTTGGGGGGCGCCACACGCCACCCGCTAACTTCAGCCAGCCGTGTGCGGCCGCGCAGCGGCCGTGTCCTAGCCTCTAGACGATGGGGCCCAGAAAGACGATAGCACGCGCTGTGGATTTATTGGCTCAGCCCTGCCCCTTGTCATTCCGAGCGCAGCGAGGAACCTGCCCTCGTGACGACGGGAGTAGATCCTTCGCTTCGCTCAGGATGACAAGGGGCCGAGTTGGACGACAATGGCAGAGAAGGACGACAACGGGCACTAAAAACAAAACGCCGGGGCGTTGGGCCCCGGCGCGTCGATCCGAAGATCTCGAAGTCTTACTTGGAGGGGGCCTTGGTCGGCTCCGGCGTCGCCGTCTCGCTCTTCTTGGTCGTGGTGGACTTCGTGCTGCTCTTCTTGCTGCTCTTCTTGTGGGTGGTCTTCTTGTGGGTGCTGGTCGAGGTCGACGGGCTCTTGGCGGTGCTGGTCGTCTCGGTGCTGGTCGTCTGAGTGCCCGTGACGGGGTTGGTGGACTTCTTGGTCTTGGCTTCCGACGAGGTGGAGGTGGTCTGGGCGAAGACGCCGGTCGGCAGAGCGACCGCGACCCCCAGGGCCACCAGCTTCAACAGGGACTTCCGCATTTTCTTTGCTCCTTTCAGCGCGGGGCACAGCGCACCGCGTGACTCACAGGAGAGAACTTTAGGGACCTGCGAGTGAACACAGCATGAACGCTGCGCGAGGAAACTCGCTCGTCGTAAGCCGTTGATCAGCTTCAGCTTGGGCGGCCGGCGAGCCTGCCCTTCGGATCCATCCAGCGGTAGAGCGATGGGAGCACCAGGAGCACCAGCGGGCTCGAGAGCACGAAACCTCCGATGACCGCGATCGCGAGCGGTTGCTGGAGCTGCGAGCCTTCGCCGATTGCGAGCGCCAGCGGAGCGAGCGCGAACGCGGTCGCGAAGATCGTCATCATCACGGCCCGGAGCCGCTTGCGCGACGCCTCCGCCCACGCGTCCGAGACGGGAGCGCCGCGCCGTAACTCCTCGCGGGCGTCGTGGATGAGGAAAACCGCCTTCTCGCCGACGATCCCGACCATCATGATCGCCCCGACGAAGCTCGAGATGTTCAGCGTCATCCCGGTCACGAGCAGGGACCCGAGAACGCTCGTCAGCACGGTCAGCGCGACGACCACCGTGAGCAGCGGCGCGCGCCAGTCGCCGAACTCGAAGAGGATGATCACGGCGACGAGAAGGAGCCCGCCGAAAAGAACGCCGAGCAGGGCTTTGAACGACTCCTGCTGCTGTTCGTACAGTCCGCCGAAGGACACGGACATCCGCGCCGGCAGCGCAAGGTCGTGCGCCAGCCGGCCCCGGATCTCGGCCACCGCGCTTCCCAGGTCGCGGCCGGAAAGGCGGGCGGTCACGCCGGCGAAGGTCCTGAGGTTCTCGCGGTGAATCTCGACCTCCGGGGAGCCGGTGGACACGTCGGCCAGGACCGACAGCGGGACGAGACCTCCCGAGGGCGTCTGGACCGAAAGAGTCGGGAGAGCGGCCACGTCGGCGGTCTTCCGCGCGAAGACGCGGATGTCATAGAGGCGCTCCTGGATGCGGAGCGTCCCGGCGACGGTCCCGCCGAGCGCCGGCTCGACTTCTTCCGAGAGCGACTGCGCCGTCATCCCAAAGCGGGTCAAGACGTCGGGGCGAGGCCGCACCGTGACCTTCGGGCCGGCGACGGTGATGCCGTCGAAGACGTCCTCGATCCCGCGAACGCCCGCGGCGATCTTCGCCGCGGCCCTGGCCTTCTCCTGGAGGAGGCCTTGGTCCTCGCCGTAGATCTTGATATCGATCGGCTGAACCACTCCGCCGGTCAGGTCGCCGATGTTGTCCTCGAGGAGCTGCCCGAAGTCCGCCCGCACCGCGGGCTCCTCGGCGGCGATCTTTTTTCGCAGATCGTCGATGATCTCGTCCACGTCGCGCCTCTGCTTGCGCGGTTTTAGACGGATGACGTAGTCGCCGCGGTTGGGCTCGGTGACAAAGAAGCCGAGCTCCGTGCCCGTGCGGCGCGAGTAGCCCTCCACGTCGGGGAGAGAGGTCACGATCTTCTCGACCTGCCCGAGCATCTGGTCCGTGTCGGTCAGTGACGTGCCGGGCGGGGTCCAGTAGTCGAGGATGATCGATCCCTCGTCCATTTCCGGCAGGAAGTCCGATCCGATCGACGAGTAGAGGAGCCAGCCCCCCGCGAGGAGCGCGAGCGTCAGCAGCAACGCGACGGAAGGGTGCCGGATGAAGAACTTCGCGACGCGGGGCTCCTTCCTCGTTCTTCCGGTCCGGGCCTTCGACGACACCCGGAGCGCCTGGCCGGCCGCCGGAACGGCCAGCGCGGAGAGAGCGTAGGAGACGGCCAGCGCGATCGCCATCGTCAGCGCCAGCGGCTTGAAGAAGGCCCCGGCGACGCCGGGCAGCAGGGCGAAGGGGAAGAAGATCACGATCGTCGAGAGGCTCGATCCGGTCAAGGGCGGAAGCGCTTCGGCCAGCCCGGAGGCAACCGGGTTCTCCGAGGTCTTATCCTCCGCGTGCCGCGCGATGTTCTCGACCACGACGATCGCGTCGTCGGCGATCAGCCCGATCGCCGCCGCGATTCCCCCGAGCGTCATCAGGTTGATCGTCTGCCCGGCGACGCCCAGGCCCAGCACGACGATCGCCACCGTGACGGGGATCGTAGCGACCGCGATCGCCGTGATCCGGAAGTTGCGGAGGTAGGCGAAGAGGACGAGCGCCGCGAGGCCGATCCCGATCAGGATGGCATCGCGCACGCCGTCCACCGAGTGGCGGATGAACTCCGCCTGGTCGTAGAACGTGGTCCAGGTCGCTCCCTTCGGCAGCAGATCGGGCCGTTCCTTGAGGACCTCGGCCACCCGCCGGGCGATGGCGAGCGTGGAGGCGGCCGGCTGGCGGACGATGTTGACCAGCACCGCGGGGCGGCGCGCCGCCGTCGTCCGGACGAAAGAGACGGCGTCGGCGGGCACGATCTCGGCGATCTGGCCGAGCGTGGCCGCAACGCCCCCTTTCGACGGGGCGATGGAGATCCGACCCAGCTCTTCGAGCCCCTCCGGCTTCCCCGTCACCAGCGAGAGGTAGAGCTCGTGGTTGGCTTCGACGAGCCCCGCCGAGTTGAGCACGTTGTTCTTCCGGATCGCGTCCACGACCTCCGCGGCGGAGAGCTTGCGGGCGGCCAGCTTCTCGGGCGACAGGACCACGCGGAACTCCCGGAGCGCCCCTCCCTGGACCTGGACCTGCGAGACGCCAGGAATCTGGATCAGGGCCGGCCGCAGCTGGTAGTCGGCGATCTCGCGCAGGGCCGCCTGCGACAGGGTGTCGGACGTCAGCGCATAGCCGAGGATCGGGAAGATCGCCGTGTTCATCCACTGCGCGTCGATCTTCAGGTCCTGCGGCAGGTTCGTGCGGGAGCGGTCGATCTCCGCGCCGACGCGCTGGAGGGCGAGCTGCATGTCCGTTCCCCAGTCGAACTCGGCGCCGATCTCGACGGAGCCACGGGCGGTCGTCGAGACGACGCGCTGGATGCCGGGAACGCGCAGCACCGCCTCCTCGAGCGGCCGGGTGACCGCCGGGATCATCTGGGCCGCCGGCTCCTCCTCGGCCTCCGCGATGACCTTGATCCTCGGAAACGTGACCGTCGGGAAGATGGCCGACGGCAGGCGCGTCGCCGTCCAGACCCCGGCGCCGCAGAGGACCACGATCAGCAGGAAGAGGGCCTGCGGGCGATCCGTCATCCGCCGGAGGGCCGTCATTTCGACTGGACGGAGATGGGCTTTCCCTCCGGAAGGCCGACGAGGCCCGAGACGACGACGGGCTGCCCGGGCTCGATCGCCGGCGAGACGATCTGCGTGCGGCCGCCCTCGCGGATCCCGGGAACGACGTCGATCCAGTGGGCCTTGCCGCCGGCCGCGAGGCAGACCCGCGAGACCCCGGCCACATCGTCGCGGAGGATCGCGGGATCGGGCACGACGACGGCGTCCTTCCGCTCCGACACGCGAATCCGCGCGGTCCCGAAGAGACCGATCGGGACGCTGCCGTCCGTTCCGCGAAGGTCCACCCGGACCTCGCCCGTGAAATCGGCCGGGTTGGCGCCCGCGAGCACGGAGTGGACGACGCCGGCGGCGGGCTTGCCGCTCCCGGCGAGCTCCACGCCCACCTCCTGCCCGGCGCGGACCCGGGTCAGGTCCGACTGCGGGATCTCGGCCAGGAAGACTGCCGTGCCGGTCTCGCTGATCGTCACGATCTCCTGGTCGTCGGAGACGCGGTCGCCCGCGCTCGCGGCGTGGGAGAGAACGGACCCGTCGGCGGTAGCCAGGAGCGGACGGCGCACCAGGTTCTTGTCGGCCAGCGCCACCGCCCTCTCGGCGTCCTTGCGCTCGGAGTCGGTCGAGGCCTGGCGAAGCATCTCCCGGGCCCCCGAAAGGGCCGCCTCGCTCTCCTTCGCGACGACGGCCCCGATCGCCTGGCCTCGGCGGACGGCGTCGCCGTCGGAGACCGTGAGCTCGACGAGAGTTCCGGCGAAGGGTGATCGGACCTTCTGCTGGGCGAGGGCCGCCGTCTTGCCCGGCCCGGACACGTACACGGCGAGGTCCCTCTTCTCGGCCGGGGCGGTCTTCACCGGCGTCGGGAGCGAGGCCTCCGCGTCGGGCTTCGCGGGACTCTCCGTCTTCTCCGCCTCTTTGCGGCACGCGGCGAGAAGAAGGAGAGGCAGGAGGACCGCGGCTACACGTCTCACGGGGAGCCCCAGCGGTCGGCCAGGGCGCGGGCGATCCGGTACCGCGCGGCCGCGTCGGAGAGGCGAACGGAGAGGTCGACGGCGCTCGAGTACGCGTCGAGGACCTCGAGCGAGGTCGCCGCCCCGCCTCGGTAGCGGCTCTCCGCGTCGAGGAGGGCGTCGCGAGCGGAGGGGCTGGCGTGGGAGAGCAGCTCGACCTCCTTGCCGAGGCTCTCCATGGCCGAGCGCGCCTGCGACCACTTCAGCCGCGAGTCGCGCTTCGCGACGTCGATCTTGCGCCGCGCCTGCTCGAGGGCGAGGTCCGCCTGCGCCACCCGCGCGCGGATCGCCCCGAAGTCGAAGATCGGCCAGGTGAAGGAGAGGGTGAACGAGTAGCCGGCGTCACGCCGGATGCGGTCCACGAACGTCGCGTCGGGGTCCCTCATCTTCAGGTCGAGCGGCACCCACCTCGAGGTGTCCGATCCCCAGAATCCGAAGTCTGCTGAGAGCGACAGGTGCGGCTTTCCTTCCGCTCGGGCGTTGGAGAGCGCGGCGTCGGCGGCCACCTCGTCGGCCCGCGCCGCCGAGATCTCGGGGGTCTCCTCCCAGGGCCGCGGCTCCGGGACGGTCGATTCGAGAAGCGGCAGGGAAGCGATCTCGAGGGGAGTCTGCGGGTCCTGTCCCATCAGGTCGTTCAATTCCATCCGCGAGTCGTCAGCCCGTTTCTCGGCCTCGAGCAGGCTCGCCTGCTCCGACGCCAGCCGGACTTCCGTCTTCAGCAAATCGGCCGCCACCGGCTGACCGGAGGACTGGCGGCCCTGCAGTCCCGACCGATACCGCTCGAGCTGGGAGAGTCCGGAGCGGCGGGCGGCCATCTCGGCGCGTGCGGAGAGAAGCTCGTTGTAGCGGCTGACGACGTCGAGCACGAGGTCCTTTTCCGCGACCCGGTAACGGCTCTCCGCCGCCCGGGTTTCGGCTTCCGCCTTCGCGACGGCGGCCCGGCGGGCGCCTCCGTCGTAGATCGGCTGGCGGCCGACCACCTGAAGCCGGAATTCCCCGAGGTTGGTCAGGACCGGGTCGTACCCGGAAGGGGGCGCGTAGATGAAGTCTCCCTCGACGGCGACCTTGAGCCAGCGCTCGGCCCGGGCCTCGTTGACCCTGGCGCGGGCGATCTCGACGTCGTAGGCGGGCATCGGAAGCTTCGCGTTGGATGCTCTGGCCTCCCGGATTGCCTCATCCAGCGAGATGGGCGCCTGTGCCCGGGCGGCGCCCGGCGGCAGCAAGGCGAAGGCGGCGGCGGCCAGAGAAAAACCGAGCGATCCGACATGGGCCACGCCCGGCATTCTAAGGGGAGGCGTCAAAGATCGAAGGTCCTGCGCAGCTTCAGGCTCACGCGGGTCCCGGGCCGCTCGAAACCGGCGCCGATCTGCCGGTCGTAAACCCCAAAGACGTCCGTGGCGGGGTCGATCAGCCAGCGCAGGATCGCCTGGACGTTGGTCAGCTTGTCCACATTGTCGCTCTGGACCGTCAACGAGGCGAGGACCCGGACGCTCGGGTTCCAGTCCACGCGGCCCGAGAAGAGCGAGAGGTTGAAGTCTCCTTCCGGAAGCCGGACCACGTTGTAGTCCTCGATGATCGCGAAGGCGAGGTGCTCGCTCGGCTTGAGAAAGAGGCGCCCGACGTAGCGATTCCGGCGGCCTCCGTAATAGCCGCCGAAGTTGAAGTTCGCCTGGAAGGCGACCCGTCGCGACGGGTCGGTGCCGAAAGCGATCTGGTGCCGGACGAAGTGGTACGACCCCGGACGGATCGACACCGTGTCCGTCAATTCCAGAGGCTCGGTCAGGTTCTCGTCGAACACGTCGACGATGTCGTTGTCGCTGTACGCGCCGTTCAACCAGATCGCTCGGAACGTGTACTGGTACTCGCGCTCGTTCAACGCCCCGTTCTCGTTGTACTTGGCGAGGTAGAAGCCCTCGAAGGAGAGGTTCTGAAGGCCCAGGACGTGCGGGCGAGGCGTGAACTCCAGATCCGCGAGGTTCTGGTGGATGCCGCTCTGGGGGACGAATCCCATCTGCGGGTCGTAGGCGCTTCCGATGTCGGATCGATGGATCGTCCCGTTGAGGTATTCGCCGCGGTAGTTCACCTCGGCTTTCCACGCGCTGGTCTCGCCCGAGACGCCGGGATTGGAGGTCTCGACAAAAAAACCATTGGCGTTCCATTCCGGCGTGAAGCTGACGAGCGCGTCCGCGCCGTAAGTCCTCGAGTACCGCCGGGAGGGGTCCTCGACGCCCGGGCGCTCGATGTCCGTGAAGAGCGCTCCCACGTAGGAGGCATGGCCCAGGTCGAACTTGCTCCGGCCCACGAAGAAATCCGTCCGCGGCTCGCCTTCGGCTGCCCTTGTCTGGACGGCGAGCGCGCCGAAGTCGGTTCGCCCAAGCCGGCCGGTCAGCTTGAGACCGGCGTTGATCGGGATGGGGACGGCGACGTCGTCGGTGGATTTCAATCCGATCGTGCGGGAGAAGAAGGGGAGCGTCGTGCGGACCGAGCCGAAATCGAAGATCTGGGCCCGCTGCAGGAAGAACAGTCGCTTCTCGGGGAAGAACAGGGAGGCGCGGCCGAAATTGAACTGCTGGGCGTCAGCCTCAGTCTCCGCGAAGTCGGTGTTGACGGTCAGGTCCGCCTCGGTCGAGGAGGAGACTCCGTAGCGGAAATCCAGGCCGGCCTTTCCCAGGAGATTCGTGTCCGAGGGCCGCTCGAGACTCTCGAAGCGGGCAAGGCCGTACGGCGTCAGGCTCATGAGGCGGCGGCTCGGCAGCGCCGGCAGGCCGGCCAGGTCGCCCGCGAGCGAGATCTTCGACAGCGCGAAGGGCCGCGCCCATCCGCTCCACCGAACGGTCTCGGTGCGGCGCCGCATGATCCGCGAGAAGTTGAACCCCCAAACCTCGTCCTTTCCCCCTGGGAAGTTGACGGCGGAGTAGGGGATCCGGAAGAGGGCGTCCCAGCCGTTGGGTGTGCGCCGCACGCGAACGTCCCAGACCGTGTCCCAGTCGAGCGAGGGATCTCCCTCCTCGGCGATGAGGCCGTCCTCGCGGGCGCCGTTGGGGTTGGTCGCGAAGAAGTAGGCGTTGCGCCGGTCGCGGTAGGTGTCGAGGACGAAGGCGATCCGGTCGTCGTTGGAAAGGTCGGCGTCGCGGCGAAGCTCGTTGGCGACAATCTCCGAAGCCGGCTCCTCCATCACGAACCGGAGCAGAAGCGCGCGCGGGGCGGCCAGGACGCGGCACTCGGTGGCGAGGGTCGCGGGTCGGCCTTCTTCCGGCTCATTCTGGAAGAGGTTGCGCTGCGGCGGCGCGCCCTCCCACGCGGGGTCGTCGAAGTCCGCGGCGGACAGGTCGGAAGCGGTCGTCCCGGCCGTCATGGTCGGGATGCCAGGGTTCTGCGCGCGCAGCCCGGCCGTGGAGAAAGCGGCGCCAAGAGCGAGAACGCGGAGAAGCCTTCGAAAGGGCCGCGCGCGCGATTTCAATCGAACCAATCTACGTCAGGAGACGGATCACGAGCCCGACGAGCCCGCTCGCGAGAACGACCCAGACCGCGTCCAGGTCCAGCAGCTGGAGCGCCGCGAAGGCGGCGGCGGTCAAGGCGACGGCCGGCCAGTCGGGTGCATGGCCAAATCCCCGCGGCAGGATCACCGCGGCGCCGAACAACACGGCGAGGTTCAAAATGACACCAACCACGGCAGCCGTGATTCCGGAGAGCGCCGAGGTCAGGTTCCGGTTGCCGCGTAGGCTTTCGATGTAGGGCGCGCCGAGGAAGATGTAGAAGAAGCACGGCAGGAACGTGACCCAGGTTGCCACGAGCGCTCCGAGAGTGGCGCTCCCAAGCGGCGTCATCCCGTCCGGCCGGTTCCATCCCGATACGAATCCGACGAACTGGACGACCATAATCAGAGGTCCCGGCGTCGTCTCCGCGAGGCCCAACCCGTCGATCGCCTGGGCCTGCGTGATCCAGTGATAGGCCTGGACGGCAGCTTGAGTCACGTAGGCGAGGACGGCATACGCGCCTCCGAACGTGACGAAGGCGGCCTGCGTGAAAAAACGATACTGGAGGACGTGGAGGCTCGACCAGCCCCGAGCGAGCCCCAGAGCCAGCAAGGGAAGTCCCCAGAACAGAACCCAGGCGGCGAAGATCTTGACGAGCCGCAGGACGGAACGCCGGCTCTCTTCGATCCGCTCGCGGCTCTGCTCGGAGGCGGGGAGCGCCTCTTCTTCCCGCGCGGCGGCCGTGTTCTTCGAGAACCGCCCGGGCCAGACCCGTCCGGCAGCGAATCCGATCAGGCCCGCTCCGATGACGATCCAGGGAAATGGGATTCTCAGGACGTAGATTCCGATGAAGGCGGCGGCGGAGATCGCCACGAGACCACGGGGCCGGAGCGCGCGTCGTCCGATCTTGAAGAGAGCGACGACGACGAGCGCCACCACGGCAGGCTTCAATCCCGCGAGGATCCCCGCCACCGCGGGAACGCTGCCGTACGCGGTGTAGACGGCCGCGAGACCCCAGAGGATGAAGATCGACGGGATCACGAAGAAGGCGCCCGCCACGATCCCTCCCCACGTCCCGTGGAGGAGCCAGCCGATGTAGATCGCGAGCTGCTGTGCCTCGGGGCCCGGAAGGAGCATGCAGAAGGAGAGGGCGTGGAGGAACCGCTCCTGGGAGATCCAGCGCTTCCGATCAACCAGGTCGCGCTGCATGATCGCGATCTGTCCGGCGGGTCCGCCGAAGCTGATGAAGCCGAGCTTCACCCAGTAAGGGAACGCCTCCCGGAATCCGACCGTCCGAGCGGGCTTTTTAATGGCCTTCGATCGTGAAGTCGTCGAACTGGATGACCGAGTCGGCCTTGGTCCAGAGGCCGACGCGCCCGGCGTCCTTGAAGGTCTCGTCGCTCGCGTCGAGGACCTTCGTCCCGTCGAACCAGACGACGAAATGGTTTCCGGCTGCCTCGAGCTTCAACGTGTGCCAGGTGTTCTTGGTCACCTTGATCGTTTTGTTCTGGAAGGGGCGGCGGCGCCCGGAGACGGTGTGGTAGATCGTGCAGTTGTCTTCGTCAGCGTTGCAGCGGGTGATGTAGTAGTTGTTCGCGTCCTTGTAACGCCAGACCATTCCGAATCCCTGGTCAACCTCGCCCGAGACCGGCCTGGCCCGCACCGACAGCGTGACGTCCTTCCACGACCCTTCCTTGACGACGGCCAGAGGGAAGCGGTAGTCGGTCTGGTCGGCGCTCTCCTGGATCAGGACGCGGTTGCCGGGCTTCTCCCGGTCGTCCCGAACGACCCACTTCCCTTCGGCGCCCTGCCCGGTTCGGGCGAACTCGAAGCCGGCGGGAGGCGATCCCACGGCGTCTCCGTCGAACGTGAACACCTTCTTTTCGGCGGCTCCGGCGGCCAGAATCGCGGCCAGGATCAGCAACGCTGCTGGGTGCATCGCAGCTTCTCCTGAAGTCGGGGCCTCACGTCCCCTCTTGATTCTTCAGGTGCGCGTAAAGCGAGTCGTACAGGAACGAAGCCCGGTCGACAATGTCGGCGTCGTCCCTGCCGACCTCCGTGAATCCCTGGCTGATGGCCCAGAGGCCGGCGGATTCCCGGGTGATCTCCATTTCGGCGGGAAAGTCGGCGCCGTGGACGATTCTCCCGAGCGCCGCGAGAGCCCGATCCCCGGCGAGCTCTTCCTCGACGAGCGACTCGAAGGAACAGCGCCCGCGCTCATCGCGATGCGGGTACGTCGCGCCCGGCGCGTCGAACCCGATGGCCTTTGCCCGGTCCTGCTCGGCGGCCACCTCACCCGGCTCGACGAACAGGATTTCGGCCCTCGGATCGAGGAACCGGCGGATCAGCCACGCGGTCGCCGTGCGGTTGACGTGAATGCGCTTGCGCGTGACCCATTTCATCGGCGGGCCTCGATGGAGTGATATCAACTGCTAGATAGGTATGTCAACTGGTAGGTTCGAGGAGGGTCAGAAGCGGAGGTAGCGGCGGTGAAGCTCCTCGACCGTCATGGGGCTGCGGCGGATGGTCGAGGCGACGGGAGGACCGGAGGGAGACGCCGCCGAGGTGACGAAAACCGTGTCGCCCGCCCGGAGGTCCGTGAACCGGATCGCCTCTCCCTTCAACCCGGTGCAACGGGTCTTGTCGGTGACCCGCATGGTCAGCGTCGTCTCGGTCGGCCGCTTGACGACGATCGTCCCCTTGTCCGCGTCCACCGAGGAGACGATGAAGAACTCGTCTCCGGCGGCCGCGGGAGCCGACGCGGAAACGATCGCGGCGGCCACGACGAGCAGGAGCGCCGTACCGAGAGCTCTCATGCCTTGCTCACCGTTTCGTCGCCGGCGCCCTTCCCGGGATGGGTGCCTTTCCGGCGGCCTGGCCGGCCGCTCCCATCACCCCGGTGACGACCGCCTCGCCCGGCTTCAGGTTGCCCTCGAGGACCTGGGAAGCGGCGTAGTCGGAGATTCCGACGCGGATAGCCACCGGTTCGACGCGGTCTGCCGCGGCGAGGCGCCAGACCACCTGTTGTCCGCCGGCATGGGTCGTGTGCGCCGCGGGAGGAATGTCGTGGGTCTTGTAAATCCGCTCCAGCTCCTCCGGCCCGAAGGGCATCGCGACCGTCATGGCCGCATTGGGGACTTGAAGGGCGTCTTCGGCGTGCCCCGTGGGGATCGAGACGTAGGCGGTCTCGCCCGGCTTCAACTTCTCCTCGAGGTTCTCGAAATCGATGATTGTGTCGTAGGTCACCACGTTCTGGACCGAGTAAGCGTTCAGGCGGACGGCGCTGACCCGACCGTGGAAGGTCTCGTTGGGGAGCGAGTCCACCTGGAACGTGGCGTCGGCCCCGGCGCGGATGAAGCCGGTGTCGGACTCGTCGGTCTTCGCGTAGACCTGCATTCGCTTCAAATCCTGCGCGATCGTGAACACGTTGGGCGCCTGGAGCGACGCCGCGACCGACTGCCCGACGGTGATGTTGCGCGCGACCACGACGCCGTCCGTCGGCGAAAGGATTGTCGTGTAGCGGAGGTTCGTCTCCGCCTGGTCGAGCGTGCCCTTGACCGCTTCGACCTGCGCCCGCGCCTGCTCGAACTGGGCGCGAGCCTGCGACGCCTGCGCCTTCGCCGCACGGACGGCCGCCTCCGACTGCGCCTGGGACGACAGCGAGAGGTCGCGCTGGTCGGCCGGGAGGAGTCCCTGGGCGGAGAGGTCGGTCACGCGTTTCGCGTTGGCGCGGGCGTAGGCGAGGTCCGCCTCGAGCTTGGCGACGTTGGCGTCGGCCACGACGATCGCCGCCCGGGCGACGTCGAGGGCCGCCTCCAGGTTCTTCAGGTTCCCGCGCGCCGTGACGACCTGCGCGAGGAAGATGTCGGGATCGAGCTGGGCGAGCACCTGGAGGGCCGTCACGCGCGAGTTGAAGTCGGCGAAGATGTACTTGACCGTCCCCGAGACCGACGAGCCGACCGGCACGGTCGTCAACGGGTTGATCGTCCCGGTCGCCTCGACCGTCGCCGTGAGCGGTCCGCGCTTGACCGGAGCGGTCAGGTACTTCGGCTTTCCCGATCCGTTTCGCAGGACGAGGCCGGCGAACACGACCAGGACCACGGCGGCGCCGGCGAAGAGGACAACTCGCCGCCGGAAGAACGCGGGAGTCGGTGCCGGTAAGCTCATCGCGCGAAGAAAGGATTATAAAGAGCGTTCCAGATGGATCTCTCGTCGGTCCTCCCGGTGGCCCTGACGGCCCTCTCGCGCAACAAGCTGCGGACGGCTCTGACGATGCTCGGCATCACGATCGGTATCGCCGCGGTGATCTGCACGGTGGCGATCGGGGAGGGGGGATCCAGCCGCATCCGCGAGCAGTTGAACAATCTCGGCGACAACTTCGTCTGGGTCGAGACGGGGAGCCGCAACCTTCAGGGAGTCCGGACGGGGACGGGCCAGACCAAGACGCTCGTCGAGCGCGACCGCAAGGCGATCCTCGAGACGGTGCCGCTGATCAAGAGCGCCTCGCCGCAGGTGGACGCCCGGATCCAGGTCATCGCCGGAAACACCAACTGGAACACGGTTTACCGCGGCGTTTCACCCGAGTATCTCTCGATTCGCCGCTGGGTGATCGACCGCGGCGCCTGCTTCACGGCGCAGGACGTCGCGACCTCGGCCAACGTCGCCGTCCTCGGCAAGAGCGTCGCCGAGCAGCTCTTCGGCGAAGAAGACCCGATCGGGAAGACCATCCGGCTGCGCGACCAGCCGTTCCGGGTGCTCGGGGTCCTGAAGCCCAAGGGAGAAAGCGCGACGGGACAGGACCAGGACGACTTCCTGATGATCCCGTGGACGACCGCCCAGCACAAGATCAAGGGGATCTCCTGGTTCGACGACATCCTCTGCTCGGCGGTCTCCCCGGAGGCGATCCGTCCGGCGCGGGCGCAGATCACCGCGCTGCTTCGCCAGAGGCATCACCTGCGCGAGGGAGCGCCGGACGACTTCAACATCCGGGCTCCCGAAGAGATGCTGCAGGCCCAGGAGGAGACGAGCAAGACGTTCACCGTGCTTCTTCTCTCCATCGCTTCGGTGTCGCTCTTAGTCGGCGGGATCGGGATCATGAACATCATGTTCGTTACCGTGACCGAGCGGACACGGGAGATCGGCGTGAGGATGGCCGTCGGCGCGACCAAGAGGAACATCCAGGCGCAGTTCTTGATCGAGGCGCTCGTCTTGAGCTCGCTGTCGGGCATCGCCGGCGCGGTCGTCGGATACGTCGCGTCGTCGGTCTTCTCGCGGGCCCTCTCCTGGCCGACCATCATCCCGCCGCAGTGGGTCGTCATCGCCATCGTCTTCTCCGCCTTCGTCGGCGTGTTCTTCGGTTTCTACCCCGCTCGCAAGGCCGCGCTTCTCGACCCGATCGAGGCCCTCCGCTACGAGTGACGCTAGCTGACCTGTGGTGAAGGCTCGAGCCGGACCCGGAGCAGCTTGACGGAATTAACGAAGACGAGGATGTCCGGGCCGAGGTGGGGCGATATCTACACCAGAGCCGGGGTCGAAACTTGCCGCGGTGATCCGGGGAGCCCGGATCAGTCCAGGCTTTCGGAGACTGTCTTCGTTCCGCTGGCGTTCTCCAGAACGACCGTCGCCGCCGGCTTGCCGGAATCGAGGGCCGGCACGACGCTGACCGCCCGATACCCGGCGTTGGCCGCCACCGCCTTCTGGACGGCGGAGCTCAGGCTCTTCTTCGCCTTCGCCATGGCCTGACTCTGCGCCTTCGCGGCGGAGAGGTCTTCGCCTTCCTTGATCTCCTCAGTCTTCGAAACCTTGCCGCTCGCGTGGTCCACGATCACTTCCCAAAACCTCCCCTTGCTTTCGGTATAGACGGAGAGCTGGAGCTTGCCGTCCTCCACCTCGTACTTGCCCGAGATGGGTTTGCCTTGCGCCGCAGCGAGTCCCTTCTCGAGGGAGACCTTCGCCGGTTCGAGCGTCTTCCAATCGACTCCCTTTTCTTGGGCCCTGAGGGCGCCCGCCAGCAGGAGCATTCCTCCGATCGAGACGAGAATCAGGATCCCGGGTTTCCGTTTCATGACTCCTCCTCGTTAACCCTGTTTGGTTGCGACCTTCGCCAGGGCAGCCTTGAGCCCTTCCCCGATCTTCTCGGGGGTGTCCACTCCCCAGAAATGCATGAAGAAGAGGCGGGGGGTGTCCCGGAGCATGTGGGAGTGAAGGGCGGTCACGGAGATGCCGTGCGACCGCAGCTCCTTCATCACCGGACCGACCTCGTCGGCGATGAGGACGAAATCTCCGGTCGTCGCGACTTTCTCGCCAACCGCCTGGAAGTTCAGCGGGTTGTTCATGCCCATGCTCGGGGGCACTTCCATCCCGCCGTCCTGGATCGTCTCGGCGCGTGCGACGCCGACCTGGAGGATGGCGCCGGCCATCGTCCCCTTCCGCCCCAACGCCGCCTGAAGCTTCTCGAAGACCTTCTCCTGCTCGGCCGTCGCCTTTGCCGGGGACGCGGCGGGCGGGGGAGTCTTCGTCTTGCCGAGCGCCGTCTTCAGGGTCTTCGCCAGCGCCGCGGGATCGCCGACGCCGTGGAAGTGAATGTAGAAGACGGCGGGTGTCTCGCCGGCGAGATGGTTGTGGAGCGCGACGACATCGATCCCGCCGTTGTGCAGCCCGTCGATGACCGGCTGGATCTCGGAGGCGACGATCACGAGGTCACCCATCGTCATCGCCTCTGCGCCTTTGCCGGTCTTCCGGAACGCGGCCCAGGAACCGAGCGCGAGGCCCGGCGCGACGGCGACTGCGCCGACCGTCACGTGAAGGTCGGAGCGGGGCCAGCCGAAGCGGTGGACCTCCCCGGGCAGGTCCTTGCCGCTTGACCCGAAGACGTCGTCCACGGCTTTCCAGTCGGCTGTCTGGGCGCCGAGTGATGCCGCGGCCATAAAGGCGGCGGCGGTAATCGCGAGTTTCTTCATTTTCGACTTCCTTTCTTCGAAACCGGCGTCCTTCGCCGGAAAGATTCGTAGAGGCCGTCGAAGAGGACGAAGCCCCGCTGCAGTCTCTCTTCGTCGGTCGGGCTGGCCCGGAGAATCCCCGAGAGGAGGCGCTCGACGCCGCGCGTCTCCGGACGGCCGAACTTGCCGTCCTTCAGGTCGATGTCGTGGACGATCTCCGCGATCGGACCCAGGGCGGGATCCCGGATCCCGGCCGCCCGGCGGAGCGTCTCGAAGGTGCAACGGTCGGCCTCGTGGGTGAAATCACCTCCGACCATGTCGAAGGTCAGCTCCCCGGGCCGCGCTCGCTCCGACGGCGGATCGACGAACCGCAGGCGCGAGCGCGGATCGATGAACCGGCGGATGAGCCAGGCCGACGAGATTCGGTCGACCTTGACGCCCTTGCGCGTCACCCAGGTCCGGCCGACGAGATTGCCGAGGCTCGACAGTCGCGCGGTGGCGCCGGAAGAGCGCCGAGGCTTCATCGACCTCTCTAGCTTCTCCAGGAGCGACTCGACCTCGGAGCGGCGCCTCGCCTCGAAGAAATCGATTCGGGAGATCTCCTCGAGGCGTCTCCGGGATCTCGCCAGAAGAGCCGGCAGCTCTTCCCCGGCGGGCTCTCCGCCGCTGCGGCTCCCAGCGCGGATCGAACCGAGAAGCTCGGTGTAGTCTTCGTCGCGTTCGACCCGGAACCGCTCGATCAGCCCGTCCTCGGTCTTCTTTTCGAGAAACCCGGCCTCGCAGACGTGGGCGTCGCCTCCGCCGGCGATCGCCTCCTGCGCGATCCACTGGAAGTCCTCGAGGCAATCCTCCTGCCGCGGCAGGGCATAGACGGCGTTCTTCAAGGCTACCGCCCCGACCTTCGCAAGGCGCTGTCGGATCTTGGCACGCAGGTACAGCGGCTCGGGAGGGAGCTGGTGGATGAGCAGGTACCACCCCGGCCTGTCCGAGCGGGATCGGGAGCCGGGGCGCCCGCCTGTCTTCCCGCGGGCCACGACTCACCATATAGCACCTGTTTGACCGGTATAGCAATTGCTTTAGACTTCGGGCATGGGCCGGGTGGCCGGGCTTGCCGCTTCCTTCTTGCTTGCCGCCGGCGTCGCCGCGGCTCAAACGCATTCCGGTTCCGCTCCCACTGCGAAGCCCGTGGAGATCCCGGGAGGAGCGCCTGGCATCGGGTTCGACGATCTGGGCTTCGCTCGGTCGCTTGGCAAGATCCTGGCGCCCGCTGGCCGGGCCGGAGGCCTCGCCCTCGTGGATCCGGAAGGCGGCCGGGTGGCGGTCATCCCCGGGTTCTCTGCGAAGAAGGATTACGGCGGAGGCCACGACGACGGCGTCACGTCCGCCGACGAGGGGAAGGGGTGGATCTTCGCGACCGATCGGACGGCGCTCCTCCTGGACGTCGTCGATCCTCGGGCCGGCAAGATCGTGTCGAGCACGAAGCTCGCGAGCGGCCCGGACTACGTCCGCTTCGTCGAGCAAACCGGCGAGCTCTGGGTCACCGAGCCGGACAAGGAAAGGGTCGAGATCTTCCGCCTGTCCGACGCGAAGCCTCCGGTCCCGGCGCATGAAGCCTTCGTCGCGGTCACCGGCGGCCCGGAGTCCCTGGTCGTCGATCCGAAGGCCGGCCGGGCCTACACGCACCTCTGGCAGGGAAAGACCGCGGTCCTCGACGTCAAGGCCCGGCGGGTCGTCGCGACCTGGGCCAACGGCTGCAAGGGCTCGCGCGGGATCGCGCTCGACCCGGCTCGCGGGTATCTCTTCGCGGGATGCGCCGAGGGGAAGGCGGTGGTCCTCGAAGCCGCCACGGGCAAAGAGGTCTCGAGCCTCTCCTCGGGCAGCGGCGTGGACATCATCGACTACGACGCGAAGGTCTCTCACCTGTACCTGCCGGGAGGCAGGAGCGCGACGATGGCCGTCCTCGCGGTCTCGGCCGAGGGAAAACTTTCCCTTCTCGGCGAAGTGGATACGGCGGAAGGATCCCACTGCGTCGCGACCGACGGAAACCGCAACGTCTTCGTCTGCGACCCCAAACGCGGCCGGCTCCTGCTCTTTCACGACGCGTTTCCCTGATCCGGCCGCCGCTGCGTCTAGAATGGGGCAATGGCGAGCGCCGCTCCCGTTCTGACCCTCCCGAGCGTCTGCCCCCTCGACTGCCCGGACGCGTGCAGCCTGGAAGTCCGCGTCGAAGGGGACCGCGTCGTCGAGGTCGGCGGGACCCGCGTCAATCCGGTCACCGACGGCTTCATCTGCGCCAAGGTCCGGAGAATGCCGGAGCACGTCCACGGTCCCCGGCGGGTCCGATACCCGGGGATCCGGGAAGGCCGGAAAGGCGAGGGGCGATTCCGCCGGGTCTCGTGGGACGAGGCCCTGTCGCTCGTGGCGGGGCGGCTCTCCGAGCTTTCGAGGAGCGGTCAGGGCGAGCGGATCCTTCCGTTCTACTACGGAGGATCCAACGGCTACATCTCGCACGAGTCGGCGGACGTCCGTCTCTTCACGCGCCTGAAGGCGCTCCGGCTGGCGCGGACGGTCTGCGCGGCGCCCTCGGCTTCGGCGGTGTTGGGACTCTACGGAAAGATGCCGGGGATCGCGCTCCCGGACTACGAGCTGGCAAAGCTCATCGTCCTGTGGGGAGTCAACCCGTCCGTCTCGGGAATCCACCTCGTCCCATACGTCCTCGAAGCGAAGAAGAGGGGAGCGAAGCTCGTCGTGGTGGATCCGCGCCGGACCCGCCTGGCCGAGCACGCCGATCTGCACCTCGCTCTGAGGCCGGGCACGGACCTCCCGGTCGCCCTTTCGGTGATCCGCTGGCTGTTCGAGAACGGCCACACCGACGAAGATTTCCTGGCCCGCCACACGACCGGAGCCGGCGAGCTTCGCCGGCGGGCGGCGCGGTGGAGCTTCGAGGAGGCGGCGAGAGAGTCGGGAGCGCCGGCGGCCGACATCGAGTCGTTCGCGCGCCTCTACGCCGCGTCGAGCCCGGCGGCGCTGCGCTGCGGTTGGGGCCTGGAGAGAAACCGCAACGGCGGCTCCGCGGTCGCCGCGGTCCTGGCGCTCCCGGCCGTCGCCGGAAAGTTCTGCGTCCGGGCCGGCGGCTACACGATGAGCAACTCCAAGGCCTGGGACCTCGAGGCCCGCTCGGCGTCCGGCGAGCTTCCGCCCGAGGGACTGGCGACCCGCGAGGTCAACATGAACGTCCTGGGCCGGGAGCTCCTGGCGAAGGGCCCGGATCGGGTGGATCTCCTCTTCGTTTACAACTGCAACCCGCTCTCCACGATGCCCAACCAGCGCAAGGTGCGGGAAGGCCTCTCCCGCGAGGATCTCTTCACGGTCGTCTTCGACCCGGTGATGACCGACACCGCGATGTACGCGGACGTCGTTCTGCCCGCGACGACGTTTCTCGAGAGAGACGAGATGTCGAGAGGCTACGGAGCGATGGTTCTCCAGGCGGGCAAGGCCGTCATTCCGCCGGTGGGCGAGTCGAGGCCCAACCACGAGGTCTTCGCCGAGCTGGCTCGGAGAACGGGCGTCGCGAGGCCGGAAGACCCCGAGACCGCGGCGGAGATGAAAGACGCCATCCTGGCGAAGAGCCCGTCGGGCGCGCGGTATCGGCGCGAGCTCGCGGAAGCGGGAATCGCGCACGCTTTTCCCGGGACGTCCGGCCCGGTCCAGTTCGTGGACATCTTCCCGCTGACGAACGATCGCAAAGCCCACCTGGTGCCCGAGGAGCTGGACCGTGAGGCGCCCGGCGGCCTCTACGCCTTCCGGCCCGACCCGGCAACGCCCGAGCTTCCACTCGCGCTGATCTCGCCCGCGACGGACCGCACGATCAGCTCCATGTTGGGGGAGCTGCACGAGGCGCAGGTCCCCGTCGAGCTCTCTCCCGCGGACGCCCGAGCCCGCGGGATCTCCGAAGGCGACGAGGTCCGCGTCTACAATGAGCTGGGAGAGGTGAGGTGCCTCGCCCGCATCAACGACGCCCTGCGAGAGGGAGTCGCCCTTCTCCCCAAGGGCATCTGGAGACAGAACACGCTTTCCGCGGACGGCCCCAACGCCCTCGCCCCGGACACGTTCACCGACCTCGGGGCCGGCGCCTGCTTCAACGACGCCCGGGTGCAGGTCGAAAGGATCGAGCGGCCCTCCTGATGGAAAGCGTCGCCCTCGGCCATCCGGCCGCGGCGGAAGGCGAACGCGGCCGGAGGCGCCGGAGCCTCCTCGGCGCCCTGTTGCTGACGTGCGGGATCCTGATCCTCGAGGTCGCCGGCGGCCTGCTCTCCCACAGCCTCGCCCTCCTGGCGGACGCCGCGCACATGTTCGCTGACATCGCGTCGCTGATGCTGGCTTATGCCGGCATCACGCTCGCCGGCCGCGCCCCGACGGGCCGGCACACCTTCGGCCTCTACCGCGCGGAGATCCTCGCGGCCTTCGTCAACGCCCAGATCCTGCTGCTCCTGTCGGTGTACGTCGGGTACGAGGCGGCCATGCGGTTCTTTCGGCCCGTCGAGGTGCACACCGGCCTGATGTTCTGGGTCGCTCTCCTCGCGCTCGCCGGGAACCTGGGATCCATGGCGCTCCTCTCGCGCGGAAAGTCCAACCTGAACGTAAAGGCGGCGTACCTGGAAGTCTTCACCGACGCGATCTCCTCGCTGGCGGTCGTGGCGGCTGCGATCGCGATGCCCCTGACGAAGTGGCACTGGCTCGACGCCGCGGTCTCGGCCGGCGTGGCAATCTTCATCCTGCCGCGGGCGATCGGCCTGCTCCGCCAGTCCGCGCACATCCTGCTCGAAGGGTCGCCGGGCGAGATCGACGTGGCCACCGTCCGGCGGGAGCTTCTGCGCCTTCCCGGCGTCGAGGCTCTGCACGACCTGCACTTCTGGACGCTGACCTCGGGCCTGCATTCGGCGAGCGTCCACATCCGCGCTTCCGAGACGCGCCCGCTCGAGGACGTCCTCGCGGCGGTCCAGGGCCTGCTCCGCGAGAAGGCCGGCGTGGACCACGCCACGATCCAGATCGAGCAGGGGCGCGAGATGAGCTGCCACGCTTCGAGCCGGGGACACGAGTGAACAGGAGAGGATTGAGATGAGGTTTCTGGCGGGTTTCCTGTTGGGCCTGATGATCCTGGGAGCGGCCGTGTGGCTCTACCTGGCGAGCGGGATGTTCGATCCTGCGGCGACGACCCCTCCGGGCAAGATGGAGACGAAGCTGGCGAACTTCGCTCTCAACAAGGCGGTCGCGAAGCGGGCCTCCTCGGAGAAGAACCCCTTTTCCGGCAAGCCCGAAGCGCTCAAGGACGGGATCGAGCATTACAAGGAGAACTGCGTCGTGTGCCACGGGGCTCCGGGAGTGGACGCGGGGGAGATCGGGCAGGGGCTCAACCCCCCGGCGCCGGAGCTGACGCTGCCACGCATCCAGAAGCGGCCCGACGGGGAGCTCTACTGGATCGTCTCCAACGGAATCCGCATGACCGGGATGCCGGCCTTCAAGCCGACGCACAAGCCCGACGAGATCTGGAAGATCGTCGCCTTCGTCCGCCACTTGGAGGAGATCACCCCCGACGAGCAGAGGGCGCTGAAAGCCGCGACGGAGCAAGCCGAGCACCACGAGGGCGAACCCGAAGAGAAGGCTGGAGACAAGCCGGAGGCGAAGCCGGCGGCCGCCGCGACGCCGGGCCACACGCATCCTCCCGGGACCAAGCCCCACAAACACTGAAACGAGCCGCCGGCGCGGGGCATCAAATTCGCAAGGCGTGACCGTGCGGATGCGACGAACACCGATCCCGGGACTCGTGGCGTTGCTTCTCTGCGCGCCTCTCGCCGCGCAGCACGCGGGGCACGAGATGCCGCCGGCCGGCCCTCCCGACCCGATGAAGGCGATGGAAGCCATGGAGCCGATGGACCACTGGATGACGATGTTCCACGGCTACGCCTTCTTGAACTTCAACCGACAGGACGGGCCTTCGGGCGGGAGCGAATTCGTTTCGCCGAACCACGTCATGGTGACGTCCATGCGCAGTCTGTGGGGCGGAAAGGTCTCGCTCCTGGGGACCTTCACGCTCGAGCCCGTGACGATTCCTCCCGAGGGGAGCCTGGAGCTCTTCCAGCGGGGGGAGACCTACAAGGGCGTGCTGCTGGTGGACCACCAGCATCCCCACGACCTCTTCGTCCAGCTCGCCGCGGCCTGGGAGCGGCCGCTCTCGTCGTCGGCTCGGATCCGCCTCTATCTCGCTCCCGTGGGCGAGCCGGCCCTCGGCCCCGAGGCCTATCCCCATCGGCTGTCGGCGTCCGAAAACCCGACGGCGCCGCTCTCGCACCACAACACGGATTCGACGCACATTTCCTCGGATGTGATCACCGGAGGAGTCACCGTCGGGCGCGTGACGGTCGAGGCGTCCGGATTCCACGGCCGGGAGCCCGACGAGAACCGCTGGAACATCGACCAGGGGAAGCTCGATTCGTACTCCGGCAGGCTCACGGTCGCCGCTCCGGCCGGCTTCTCCTTCCAGGTCTCCTCGGGCTTCCGGACCCACCCGGAGGCCCTGGAGCCCGGCAACCAGACCCGGTCCACGGCGTCGGCGTCGTGGCAGCGCGGCGACGCCTCGTCCTTCTTCGCGGCAACGCTGGCGACGGGGCTGAATCAGACCGACGAGGGGCGCGAGTGGGGCCACCTGCTCGAGTGGACGTGGAAGTTCACGGGGAAGAACTTCTTCTATGGACGCGTCGAGAAGGTGGACCGGGATGTCTACGAGCTCCTCCACAAGCAGCAGAGGCCTGAGAACCTGCCCCGCGACCGCGTCTCCGTCGAGGCGGTCACCCTGGGATTCGTACGCAACCTCCCGAGCGTGCCGGGGACGGAGACGGGCGTCGGGGCGGACCTCACCTTCTACTGGTTTCCGTCTCGGCTGGATTCAGCCTACGGAAGCCATCCCGTCTCGATCCATGGCTTTCTCCGTGTCCGCTTCGGATCCCACGGCGGAGGCCACGGTTCGATGGGGATGTGAGGGCCCGAACCCGTTACTCGCGGGAAGAGCAGTCGGGATGTCCGCAGCGGCAGCGCTCGGCGTGCTGGCCAGTCGTCTGCGCCCGCGCACAGAATTCCGAGCAGTATTCCTTGCCTCCGAGGCGGACGTCGCCCTCCTCGCATTTGCATCCGCGGTGTTCACAAGCCATGGAAAACCTCCTTGGAGGAGCCTTCAGGCTCCCAGTGAATCGACGATCTGTTCCAGTGTCTGTTCAATTCCCTGCCATTCTCCCCACACCTGCGGGAAGACGTTGTTCTGCCTCATGTCGGCTTCGGCCCGCCTCGCGTCGTCTAAGAGACGGCGCGCCTCGTCGCGCAGCGCCCGTGGGTCCGCCTGGCTCGAAGAAGCCGCGCGGTCGAAATCGCGGGCCCTCCTCGCGAAGAGGTCGATCGTTTCCGAGTAGTTCCTGGTGTATGCGCCTCGGGACTCCGGGAGGTCCCGCGTCATCTGGCTGGCGCGGCTTGCCCGGTCAGCCAGGTCGCGGGAAAGCTGGGCGACCCGATCCATCGAGCGTCGTCCGTCCCAGTAGCGCCCGTCGTTAGGCCTCTGTTGCTCGTAGCCCTGGTGTCCGCCATTTCCGTACCAGCCCTCGCGGGAGTCGGGGAGCGGAGCGTTCCAGTCGTAGCGTCCCGCTCGGCGCACGTCGAAGTCATACAGCCGGACCATGCGGTTCAAGACCGCCACGGTGTCGTTCCAGTCCGAAAGCGTGTGCTCGTCCGCCTCGCGAGACCGGCGGGCGAGAGCCTGGACGTACTGCGCGCTCTTCTGGAGCGAGCGCAGGTCGTCGTCCACGTTCCAGGGCGACGCCCGGTAGCCGGCCATCCGCTCGTTGAAGCGGTCGGCCCTGCGCGCGAAGTCGCCGACGGAGCTCGGGAAGCGGCTGTCGTGGCGGTAGACCCAGGAGTCCTGGTGCCTGGCCTGGTCGGCCGCGTGCTGCGCCGTGGCGTCGAGCCACTGCGCGAGCCGGCGCATCTCACGATATCCGCGCTCGGTCATCGCGGGACGCTGAGCGGAGACGGCCGAGGATCCGGCCAGCCACAGCAAGCCGGCCGTGGCGACGGCTAGCGCAAGGCAATTGCGATTCTTCATCATCACTTTTGCCCTCCGTCCAGAGGATGAGCAAACACCGGACCACCATGAAAGGTAGGAATCGGCCCGAAATCAGTGTTTTCCGCTGTCCCTCTCCGGGGACAGTCGGTCTCAGTGGATGGCCTTCTTGCGGAACTGCCGCAGGCCGGCGACGAGGAAGAAGGAGTCGAAAAGGACGAGGGCGACGAGGACTACCGGCGCGGACAGGTGCGGGAACTGGGGCACGAGCGCGCTCCTCAGCCCTTCGCTGGAGTACACGATCGGGTTGATGAGAACGACCTTCTGGAGCACCGGGAACTTCTCCAGTGCGCTCCAGGGGTAGTAGGTGCAGCCGAAGAAGATCATCGGCGCGATGACGAGCGAGAACATCAGGCCGATCTGGGTCTGTCCGATCGTGCAGCCCAGCGCCAGGCCCATGGACGACGCGAAGAACGCGACGAGGAGGCAGACCGCGGCGAAGAGCAGCGGATGGGGGAAGCGGATGTCCACCCCCTTGCCCATCACGAGCCAGGCGAAGGGGAGGACGACCAGCCCCGAGATAAGAGCCTGGATCATCCCGGCGAAGATCTTCTCTACGGCGACCCACTCGATCTCGATGGGAGCGAGCAGGCGGTCCTCGATCTCCTTGCTGAACTGGAACTCCGACACGAGCGGCATCGCCACCGCCCAGACGCCGGTGAAGACCATCGAAAGGGCCATGACGCCGGGCAGCAGCATGCTCTTGTACTCGATCGGCATGAAGCCCGAGGTTGTCATGACGCGCCCGAAAATGAAGACGAGGAGCATCGGCTGGAGCAGGGTCTGGAGGATCAGGAAAACGAAGTTGCGCCGCGCGACGCGCCCGTCCCGGGCGAGCAAAGCGAGAAACGTCTTCAGGTTCATCTCAGTCCCTGAGGCTCCGGCCGGTGTGGTGGAGGAAGAGATTCTCCAGTGAAGGCTCGGAGATGTGGACGTCGTGGACCTCGGCGCCCGAGGAGAGCGCGGCGTTGACCGCGCCGGCGACGAGGGGTCCGCCGCGATCCGCGTACAGGTCGGCGCCGTTGTCTCCCACGTTTCGAACCTCGGTGACGCCGGGAAGGGCCGCGAGCTTCGAGATCAGATTCTCGCTGCGAGGCTGGATCTTCAGGTGGAGAACGTAGCCGCCCGGGATTGAGCTCTTCAGCTCCGCGGGGGTCCCCAGCGCGATGACCTTGCCGTGGTCCACGATGGCGACGCGCTGACAAAGCTCGTCCGCCTCGTCCATGTTGTGGGTCGTCAGCACGATCGTCCGCCCCTTCGCGTTGTACTCGCGGATGATCTCCCACAGGAGCAGCCGCGTCTGGGGATCGAGGCCGGCCGACGGCTCGTCGAGGAAGAGGACCTGGGGGTCGTGCATCATGGCCCGCGCGATCGAGAGCCGTTGCATCATGCCGCCGGAGAAGCCGCGGGGGAGCTGGTTGGCGCGGTCGGTCAATTGGAAGCGCGCCAGGAGCGCGTCGGCCTTCTCATTCCGCTCGGCGGAGGACATCCCGAAGTAGGCCCCGTGGAAGACGAGGATCTCCCGCGCGGTGAGGGAAAAATCCAGGTTCGGCCGCTGCGGAACGACACCCAGCAGAGGCTTGACGGCGACCGGCCTGGCCCAGACGTCGTGCTCGCCGATCCACGCGCGGCCCGACGTCGGCCGGATCCGCGTCGTCACGATGCCGACGGTCGTGGACTTGCCGGCGCCATTGGGGCCGAGGAGGCCGAAGATCTCTCCCGGGCGCACTTCGAGGGAGAGCTTGTCGAGCGCCACGACCTCGACCTTCTGCTTTTTCTCTCCTCGCTTGCCGCGCCGGCCGGCCGCCGCGGCCGGGGGCGGCGACGCGTACACCTTCCGCAGGTCCTCGATGCGAATGGGCAGAGACAAGGGTGTCAGTCTTTCGCGGAATTCTTTCCGAGGGAAGAGAGCTCTTTGCGCGCACGCTCGAGGATCTCTCGGACCCGCTGCTGCCGCTCGGGGGAATCGCCGGCGGCCTGGGCGGCCTTCAGCGCTTCCTTGACGAGGTGCCCGAGAGGCCCGGCCACGATGAAAGCCTGCGGCCCCATCCAGCGCGACCACTCCTCCCACCGCTCGGCGCGTCCCCAGATCTCGTCCACCGTGTCGGACTCGCGTTCGAGCTCGGCTTCGCCCTCGGGCGTGATGCGGTAGACCTTCTTTCCGTCCACGGTCTCGGAGGTGATGAGCCCCTCGTCCTCGAGGAGCTGGAGAGTCGGGTAGACCGTACCGGCGCTGGCGCGGTAGAGCCCGCCCGAGCGGACCTCGAACTGCTTGATCAGCTCGTAGCCGTGCTTCGGCCCTTCCTTCAAGAGCGAGAGCACGGCCAGCCGGACCTCGCCCTGCTCGAAGAAGCGGCGGCGGCCGCCGAGCGGTCCGAACGCGGCCCAACCTCCCCAGCTCGAAAAATTGTCCCACCCTCGCGTCATGAATGGACCCCAGACACCGACCCCGTACCGGCCTTTCGGGGAGCAGCCACCATAGAATCGCATGATATATCCTCCATAGCTTCGTGAGCTATATCGTAAGATATATCTGCAGTCAATACCGAATCAGGAAAAGGCGGCGTTCTTGACGACATCTCCGACCGATACCCCTCCCCGGTAGTTCCCGAGGAAAGTCAGGCCGGGAAAACGAGCCTCGGTCTTCTCCAGGACCGCGATTCGGGCGAGATGCCCGGCCGTGTACTGGGGAATCGAGCGCGAGTAGCGGGTCAGCAGGACGACTCGCGGATCCTGTTTCGCGCCCAGTGCCCCGGCCAGATCACGCACAGCGACCTTCGACAGCTCAGGGTCGGAAAGCCGCGCCGCGTCGGGATCCCTCGAACCACCGAGAAAAACGGTTACGAGCGCCGTTCCCTGCGGAGCTCGCCCTTGGAACAGGCTCGAGCTCCAAACAGCCCCGAGGATCCGACGGCCCTTCTGCGGAACGACGAGATGCCCGAACCCGTGAAGCGGCCCTGGCAGCGAAGCGAGCGGGACGCTC
>DATFQY010000053.1:0-7921 GCA_035263845.1 Thermoanaerobaculia bacterium
GAGGGGAAGCGAGAACCGGCACGCCTCGATTATAGGGGCGGGGGGCCGCGCGCCTCGCCTCAGGCCAGCCGTTTCGCGAGCCCGCGGACGGCGTCGCTGTCGAGGAACGTGCGGGCGCGATCGAGGTCCGACGAGAGCTGGCGGTCCGTCTTCCACGGGCGGATGGACCGGCGAAAACTGCCTCGGACGGCCTCGATCGGCGCCGAGGAGCGCAGTGGCCGGAGGAACTCCATCGCCTGGAAGGCGACGAGCAGCTCGATCGCCAGCACCCGCTCAAGATTCGCGACGACGGCCGCGAACTTGCGGGCGGCGATCGGCGACATCGAGACGTGGTCCTCCTTGTCCGCGGAGGTGGGGATCGAATCCACGGACGCCGGGTGAGCGAGGATCTTGTTCTCCGATACGAGCGAGGCCGCCACGACCTGGGCCATCATCAGGCCGGAGTTGACCCCGCCCTCTTCGACGAGGAAGGCGGGCAGCTCCGAGAGGGCGGGATTCAGGAGCTTCTCGATCCTTCGCTCGGAGATCGAGGCGAGGTCCGCGGCCGCGATCGCCGCGTAGTCGAGAACGAGCCCGACCGGCGCTCCGTGGAAGTTGCCGCCGGACACGATCCTCCCGCTCCGGGCGAAGACGAGCGGGTTGTCCGTGGCGCTGTTCATCTCCCGCTCGAGAACCTCGCGCGCGTGCGAAAAGGCGTCCCGCGCCGCGCCGTGGACCTGGGGCATACAGCGGAGGGCGTAGTTGTCCTGGACCCGGCCGCAGCCGCGGTGAGACTCGCGGATGGCGCTGCCGGCCAGGAGCCTCCTGAAGTTGGCGCCGGAGTCCGCGGCGCCGGGATGGGGACGCGCGGCCAGGACCCCGGGATCGAACGCGGCGTCGGAGCCCCTTGCCGCGTCGAGCGAAGCGGCCCCGGCCAGGTCCGCGACCCGGGCGAGGTAGAGGGCCCGATGAAGGGCGAGGCCTCCGGCGGCGACCGTCATCTGGACGCCGTTGATCATGGCGAGGCCTTCCTTCGCCTTGAAGACCACCGGCTTGAGCCGGGCCTCCCGCAGCGCCCTCGCCGCGCCCATCGAACGGCCGCGGCGGCGGACCGCTCCTTCCCCCATCATCGCGAGAGCCAGGTGCGAAAGGGGAGCGAGGTCTCCCGATGCCCCCACCGAGCCCTGCTCCGGCACGACGGGCAGGATGTCCTTTTCCAGCATCGCGAGGAGCGTCCGGACCGTCTCGACCCGGATGCCCGAGAATCCCTTCGCCAGGGCGTTGGCCCGAAGCAGCATCATCGCGCGCACGGTCCGGTCGGGGAGCGCGGGACCAACTCCGGCGGCATGGCTCCGCACGAGGTTCTTCTGGAGCTCTTCGATCCGTTCGGGCTCGATCGCCACGTCCGCGAATTTTCCGAAGCCGGTCGTGACGCCGTAAACGCGCTGACCGCGTGCCGCCGCACGCTCCACGGTCCGGCGGGAGGCGGACATCGCCCGGCGCGCTGCCGGAGCGAGGTCGGCCCGGGCGCGGCGGTCGGCCGCCGCGGCCAGATCGTCCAGCGTCAGGCCGCTTCCCGAGAGCAGGAGTCGGTTCAAGGTGCGCGCGATTGTATAGAAGCGTGAGCGCTGATATCTTGCGGCGTTCTTTCCGATTTCAGAGAGGCGGTCAGCGTGAGAGTCGTGGCGGTGCTCGGCGGACAGTGGGGAGACGAGGGGAAGGGGAAGGTCGTGGACCTGCTCTCCCGGCGCTTCGACGTCGTCGCCCGCTACCATGGAGGCCACAACGCGGGCCACACGGTCAAGTTCGGCGACCGGCACTTCGCGCTCCACCTCCTCCCATCGGGCATCCTCTGCGGAAGGAAGAGCGTCATCGGCCCGGGTGTCGTCGTGGATCCAGAAGCGCTCCTGTCGGAAATCGATGTCCTGCGAGCCGAGAAGATCTCCGTCGAGGAGAACCTGCTCCTCTCCGACCGGGCCCAGGTCATCCTCCCCTATCACCGCCTCCTCGACGCTGCCCGCGAGCGGACCGCGGGCGATTCGAAGCTCGGAACGACGCTGCGCGGGATCGGACCGGCTTACGAGTCGGCGGCGGCCCGTAAGGGCGTTCGCATCGCCGAGATGGGCCGGCCCGACATCCTGGCGCGCCGCGTCGAAGCCCTGGCCTCGGAGACCGGAGCTCTCCTGAAGGCACTGGGACAGCCCGACGTCCCGTCCGCAGGTCAGGTCGTGGAAGCTCTCTCGGGAGCGTGGAAGCGGCTCTCCGGCTGCGTGACCGACACGGGAAGGTACCTGCGCGAGCATCTCGCGGGTGGCGGGAGTCTCCTGGCGGAGGGCGCCCACGGCGCCATGCTCGACCTGTCGGCCGGGACCTATCCCTTCGTGACCTCCTCGACCTGCACGTCCGCCGGCGTCGGCGCGGGACTCCAGATCTCGGCCAGGGCGCTCGACGGAGCGGTCGTCGTGCTCAAGGCCTACACGACCCGCGTCGGATCCGGGCCCTTCCCGACGGAGCTCCTCGACGCGACCGGCGAATACCTTCGAAAACGAGGCAACGAGTACGGGACTTCCACCGGCCGCCCGAGGCGTACGGGCTGGTTCGACGCCGTCGTCGCGCGGACCTCGGTCGCTCTTTCCGGCGCGGAGGCGATCGCGATCACGAAGCTCGACGTGCTGGACGACATGGAGGAGATCCCGGTCTGCGTCGGGTACAAGCTGGACGGAAAGGCGATGGACACGTTGCCCGCGCTGGTTGAAGACGTGGAACGGCTGACGCCGGTGTACGAGTGGTTCCGGGGCTGGAAGACGAAGACGACGTCGGTGACACGCTTCGAGGACCTGCCTTCCGCCGCGAAGGGCTACGTCCGCTTCCTGGAGGAATCCTCCGGAGCGCGCGCGGTCTTCATCTCCACAGGTCCCCGCCGCGAGGAGACAATCCAGTGCGATTCGGCTTTCCTCTCATCACTCCCTCAGTCCGCACCGTAGGGGCGGGCCTTGCGCCCGTCCGCCCCTCGTCGACGCTCCGCCCGTATACTTCTCGACGCCCAACTCGCGGGCCGCTAGCTCAGCTGGTTAGAGCATCGGCCTTTTAAGCCGGTGGTCGTGGGTTCGAGTCCCACGCGGCCCACCATTTGTCCACCGCGTGCAACCGCTCGGAATCCCGGCAAGTCTCTACGATGTCGGGACTTCGGGCGCGTTTGCACCGATGAGCGGAATTCGGGCGATACCGCGAAACGATAGCGAGCGGCGGGCGGTTCGCAGAAAAAATCGCAGAAAGTCGCAGAAAGAGTTCGGACATTGACTGTCCGGTTTCTTGGGAAAACCGTCGCGGCCTGAACGCGAAAGACCCGACGGAAAACAGTGTAGGACTCGAACCCAAAACGGACTGCCAACCTAGAGCAAACTACGCCAACCACCCCGAACGCCGATCCGAAGAATCCTTAATGAATCCAGGCCCTCCTGAGAATCCGTTCTCGGGAGACTTGTCCTCGACGTTGGAAAAAGTTGGCGAAATGTTGCACCTAGCTGTCAACGCTGCGGACACACGCGCCCGGCGCTGGCGACGATCCGAGATCGGCCAGATTCAGGGTCCGAATCCCCGCGTCTCGCCTGACGGCGACCGTCAGGTCAGGAATGGCGGGGCCCTCCAGACCTCCTCCGTCCGGCTGGCTTGAGAGGCCGGAGGCGAGGGCATAACCTCCCCGCTCAAGGAGGTCTGCCATGCGACTGATCAATTCCGGCCGGCGTGTCCTCGCTCCTGTCTCGATCATGTTCACGGCTCTGCTAGGGGTCGGGGCGGGGGCCCTCCAGGGTACCTGCGGCCCCTTCACCGACACTCCTAACGACGCCTTCTGTCAGTTCATCGTGGAGGTGTTCTACATGGAGATCACAACTGGAACGACGCCGACGACCTACGACCCGACTGGCAACGTGACGCGGACGCAGATGGCGGCCTTTCTTTCGCGCTCGGTGGACCGAGTGCTCCTCCGTGGCAACCGGCGCTCTGCCCTGGACCAGTTCTGGACGTCGCAGGACGCGACGGTCCTCGGCCTGACCACAGTCGGCGCCCAGCCTATGCTCGTCCGCTCCGACGGCGAGGACTTGTGGGTGACGAGCTCCGAAGGGGTCTCGCGTGTACACGCCAGCGACGGCAAGCTGCTGGGAACGTGGACGGGAGCGGTGAGCGCCCGCGGTGTGCTGGTGGCGATGGGGCGGATCTTCATTACGGCGGACGCGAGTCCCGGCGAGCTCTACGAAATCGACCCCAGCCAGCCGCCCGGAGCCGTCACAACCATCTTCTCCAACGGGGCGGCCTACTCCAACGGGATTGCCTTTGACGGCTCTCGGATCTGGACCGCCAACAATGGCAGCGGCCCCGCCTCGGGTTCCGTTTCCATCATCACTCCGGCAGCGGTCCCTCCGTGGACCGTCACCACGTTGACGACCGGCTTCAACCTTCCGGATGGAGCTCTTTTCGACGGCGCGAACATCTGGGTGACGGACATCGTGGCCAAGACTCTTCTGAAGCTCGACTCGAACGGTGCCGTCCTCCAGACGGTCACGGTCGGAAACGGCCCCGAGTTTCCCGTCTTCGACGGCACGAACATCTGGGTGCCAAACTACAGCTCCAATTCTGTTTCCGTCGTCCGAGCGACCAGCGGCGCGGTTCTGCGGACACTCACCGGCAACGGGCTCAGCAATCCGATCGTGTCCGCGTTCGACGGTTTGCGCGTGCTGGTGACGAATTACGGCGGCGACAGCGTCTCACTCTGGAAAGCTGCGGACCTGACGAGCCTGGGCTCGTTCTCGACCGGTACCGGCTCGGTTCCGTTCGGCGCCTGCAGCGATGGCGTCAACTTCTGGGTTACGCTGATCAACCCGGACAAGCTCGCACGGTTCTGAGGTCGAACGGGCCGACGTTGAGCCTCAGCCTGGCCCATGGATCGGATCGATGAACTCAGGGCTCGGTGTGGACGACCGCGCACGGTGTTGCTCGCCCGTCGACGCTCATGCCGAAGCCGATCAGGTCGGTCCCGGCCTTCGTCGTGTAGCCCTGGAAGTTGCGGTGCACCATGGGATCCCGTTTCCCAACCATGCCACAGGTCCCCAAGCGGCCTCCTGGCGGGGCAGGACATAACCGCGCCAGCAAAGTTCTTCTCCGAGGATATTGGTGACAAAGAGCGGAATCCATGCCGCAAAAACCCACCCGTTCCAGCCGGGACTCTGGGCCAGGAATGAGGGAGACGGCTGGAAGCTCGGATCCAGACGGCGCGCCACGGCCAGAATGGCGGCCGACGCGATCACGATCGCGAGAAGTCCAATGATCGTCCAGCCGGCGTCGCCACGATTGATTGGAAAGAGTCTCAGCTTCCTTCGCCAGCCGCTCAGCGTCGGCGCGGGCAGCTCGCGCCATGCCATCGCGCTGCCGAATGCCAGGATTGGCGCGAGAACCACGACGGTGCCACTGAGATACCAGCCGAAGATCGGTGGAATTCCGTAGGAGTCGCGCAGCCACGGGATCACGGCTGCGACGGTAAGCCACAGCAACAACGAGAAGAATCCAAACACCGTGGCGGTTTCGGCGAGTCCCATTGGCGGAGCGACGGTTGCCGAATCGCCGGGTGTCCCACTGAATCTGTCCGCGTCCGCCATCGATTGGGCAGTTTACTCAGTCGGTCGATCCTCCCTCTTCGCCCCAGCTCATGAGGCTCGAGGCGAGCGGGTTGCTCGCCAGGGACGCGACCGACGAAGCCGTCGAGCAGCTCAAGACGGTGACGACAACGAGAATGCCGAGGCCGAAACGTGGCGGGGAAGGACTCCTACAGCTTCTCAGTCGACGGGATTCGCCGTCGAGGGGCAGGCCTTGAACGAATATGGCGGACGGGGATAGCATCGTCGGGATACTTCGGGGTGGCCTGATGAGGCTCCTCGGGACCCACAAGTTCAGCGTTTCGGTGGTCATGGTGGCCGCTTTGTCGACCGGCGCGGGCGTCGGCCTGCTGGGTGTGTGCGGTCCGTTCACGGATGTCGCGGCCGACGTGTTCTGCCCGTTCGTGCTGGAGATTTTCTACCTGGGAATCACGACCGGCACCACGGCGACGACCTACGATCCGGCCTCCAACGTCAGCCGGCTCCAGATGGCGGCGTTTCTCTCCCGCACGGTGGACGGCGTCCTGAAGCGCGGGAGCCGCCGGGCGGCGCTTGATCAGTTCTGGACCTCGCAGAACGACACAGTCCTGGCGATAACGACGGTCGGCAGCACTCCTCTCTTTGTCGCGTCCGACGGTGCCGACGTCTGGGTATCTAATTTCAGCACTAACTCGGTCTCGCGGGTGCGCGCGAGCGACGGCAAGCTGTTGGAGACCTGGACGGGCGCGTCTGGCGCTCACGTGGTGCTCGTGGCGATGGGTCGAATCTTCATCATGGGAACCAACATCCCCCCCAGCCTCTACCAGATTGATCCGAGTCAGGCGGCGGGAGCGGTGACGACCGTCGCAACGAACCTCGGGGGTCCCTTTGGGGGAGCCTTCGACGGGTCGCGCATCTGGGCGACAAATCTCGGCCCACCCGGATCCGTGTCGATCGTAACTCCCGGCGCGACGATCCCCTGGACCGTAACGACGGTCACTGCGGGATTCAACCGGCTCTACGGCGCGCTCTACGACGGGGCGAACGTCTGGGTCACGGATTGGGGCGCCGGGACTCTTGCGAAGCTGGATGGCTCCGGCGCGGTCCTGCAGACGGTCACGGTCGAAACCCACCCGCAGATCCCGATCTTCGACGGCACGAACATCTGGGTCCCCAACACCGATTCCGGCTCAGTTTCGGTCGTCCGGGCCTCGAGCGGAACGGTGCTGGCGACGCTGACCGGCAACGGCTTGAACGGTCCTGTGGCGGCCGCCTTCGACGGACAACGGATCCTGGTCACGAATAACCCCGGCGACACGGTCTCGCTCTGGAAGGCGGCGGACCTGACAACTCTTGGCTCGTTTCCGACCGGCGCGGCCACGAATCCCTATGACGCGTGCAGCGACGGCATCAGCTTCTGGGTGACGCTCCAGAACGTCGGCAAGCTCGCCCGGTTCTGACGGAAGGAGCGTTCCTGGGACGAAGGGTTCAGATTCGGTTCGTCGCGTCGGAGGACAACGCGAAGGCGACCTCGTTCTTCGTGGACTCGGTTCAGCTGGTCGTGAACTAGTCGCGGGTTAAGACCTTTGCAGGTTTGAGACGGCTCTGTTCGGTTTCAAGAGAAGAGTCAATTCGAGGGCGGGACATGCTACGGGAGGTTCTCACTCTCCCTCCGAAAACATCTGCCTTGTTGGATGGCAGGTCTCCCTCAGCAGGGAGGCAACGTCCTCCTCTCCTGACTCTCAAGCCAGACCCCAGCAGAGGAGGGCCGGGAGGCCCTCGGCCCTCCTGACCTGTCAGCGGCCTTGAACGACGGCCTATCAGAACCGCGCGAGCTGGTTCAGGCTGCTCAGTGAGATCCAGAAGTTGACTCCGTCGCTGCATGCGCCGAACGGCTCATTGAGGTCGCCCGTCGAGAATGCTCCGGCAGGCGTCAGATCGGCTGCCTTGAACAGCGAAGCACCGTTGCCTCCAGTGTTGTTGGTTATCAGCACTCTTTGTCCGTCGAACGCGGCGGCTAACGGTCCGCTGAGTGAGTTGCCCGTCAAAGTCTGTAAGACCGCTCCGCTCGAGGCTCGAACCACGGAGACGGAACTGTCTGTGAAGTTGGGAACCCAGATGTTCGCGCCGTCGAAGACCGGAAAGCTCGGGGCCCTGCCGACGGTCACCGTCTGCAGGATGGCGCCGGTCGTATCGAGCCTCAGGAGCCTGGACGTGAGCACACCCTGGTTCGTCACCCAGATGTTCACCCCGTCGTAGAGAACAGCGAAGGGAGCCGTGAACCCCGTCGTCACCATCGTGACGGTCCACGGCAT
>DATFQY010000054.1:0-13189 GCA_035263845.1 Thermoanaerobaculia bacterium
AGAGCCTCGCGCCCTCGAAGAGGGCTACGCCCGAGGGCTGGAGGTCCACGCCCGCGACGAGTCCGCCCGCGAAGGGAAAGCTCCCGGTCGAGCGGGCCGGAGTCATCCGGACGGTCTCGTCGTTCAGGAGCGAGTTGGGAGGGATCTCGAGGGTGTAAACCGTTCCGTCGGCGCCGGTAGTCGAGACGGATCCCCCCGCGGCAGCGGAGATCGCGACAGACGCGGCCCGCGCCGGATCGGTCTCGACAGTGATCGGGAAGCCGCCCCGGAAGGCGGAGGTGTCTCCGACAGAGGCGAAGGTCTGCTGCGGGTTCTTGTAGGTGTGGAGCGCGCCGCTAACCGAGTCGATGACGTTGATCGTGTATTCGACGTTCGAGAGGGCGCCGTAGAAGACCCAGAAGCTGCCGTTGAACGCCCGGGCGTCGAGGACCTTCACGATCAGCTCCACGTTGTTGTCGGTGAAGAACCAGAAGTAACCGGTGTCGCTGGTGAGTTGGACGGGCTGACCGGCGCCGTGCCGGCCGCTCGAGTCCGTCCAGTGGACCTCGAGTCGGAAACGGCAGCCGGCGAGATACAGGAAGGCTCCGCCGTCGGAACAGGGCGTGACGGCGGCCGACGCTGCTTTCGAGGCGCTCGACGGTCCGAGCGCCGCCGAGTCGAGGAATCTCCGGATCGCTTCGAGGGATCCGGGCGCGGCCGGCGTCCCGTCCGTTGTGACGGTCTCGTGCGTTGCGGCGACACCGGCGGTCGCGCCGGGAAACGCGGACGTGTCGCCGACGGAAGCGAACTGGCCCAGCGGGTTCTGATAGGACTTGACGGCCCCGGTCGCCGTGTCGGTGACCTTCAACGCGTACTCGACGTTCGAAAGCGCGCCGAAGAAGACCCAGAACTTGTTGTTGAAGGCGCGCGCGTCCAGCACCTTGACGACCAGCTCGATGTTGTTGTCGGTGAAGAACCAGAAGTAGCCGGTGTCCGGCGTCAGAGTTACCCCCTGGCCCTGGCCGGTCTTGCCCTGGAAGTCCTTCCATTGGACCTCAACCGCAAATCGTTGGCCGGAAAGGCACAGGACGGTCGGGGAGGCGGAGCACGGGGCGGCCGCGGCGGCCCCGGAGATCAGGAAACAGCCAGCCCAGAGCGCAAGCGTCCCCAACACTCCCGTCTTCATGAGCCACCTCCCGCCAATACGCGCAATTCGTGGACGAAAGGGATCAGGCCGCGTGGTCTAATTGGACAACTCGTTGGGTGCGGTAACCGACAGGCAAAAGGCGATGGTGGGCGACTCGTCGCGGCAGGACGTGACCGGCCTCCTTCGGCGGTGGAAGGAGGGCGACGGACGGGCGCTCGAAGAACTGATGCCGATCGTCTACGGCGAGCTGCGCCGGCTGGCCGCCCATTACCTCCAGATCGAACGGTCCGGACACACGCTGCAGCCGACCGCCCTCGTTCATGAGGCCTACCTTCGGCTGGTCGATCAGAAGAACGTGGCCTGGCAGAATCGCGCGCACTTCTTCGGGATCGCGGCGCAGATGATGAGGCGGATCCTGGTGGACCACGCCCGCCGCCGCGCCGCCCAAAAGCGCGACGCCGCCGCGTATCGGCTCGATCTCGAGGATCCGGGGCGACCGGCCGATCGGGAGCCGGAGCTCCTGGCCGTTCACGAGGCCCTGACGGAGCTGGAGCGCCTCGACGCGCGTCAGGCCCGGATCGTCGAGCTGCGGTTCTTCGGCGGACTGTCGGTCGAGGAGACCGCCGAGGCGGCGGGGGTCTCGACGGCCACCGTCAAGCGGGAGTGGCGGACTGCCCGCGCCTGGCTTCGCCGGGAGCTCGATACCGCCGGGCCGAACGCGAGGGCGTAGGACGCCGAAAAAGTTGATCCCTCATGGCTGTTTCCTGCGCGTTCCTGACGAAGGAGCGAGCCATGAAATGGTCGAAAACGTCCCACGAGACCTCGCTGGCCTGGGTCCGGGCGCTCCGCGCGGCCGCCCTCCTCTTGAACCGGGAGGTCTGTCGCCATGTCCTCGCCTGCCGCGCCGACCTGCCCGCGGCCCAACGGCTCCGTCTCGAGCGCGTCTGCCGGTGCGCCTGGGAGGAGGCCAGCTCGCTTTACAGCCCGGAGATCTGGGAGCGCTTCGAGATCGACGAGGTCGAGATCCAGCGGCGGGCGACGGGCCTGGCTCGCCTGAGGATGGCCGGGCGGCTCGCGGAGGCGCGCCAAGCCGAGCAGGAGGCCCTGCGACGCTCTCTCTCCGCGGCCTGAGGTCCGGGCCGGCTCCGCTCCGACGCGCACGCCGGCACGGAGCGAGATCGTGACGCCGGAAGAGTGGGGCGCGATCAAGGAGATCCTGAACCGGGCGCTCGACCTGCCGGAAGCGGAGAGAGCGTCCTTTCTGGCCGAGGCCTGCGCCGGCGACACGGAGCTCGAGGGCCGGGTCGCGTCCCTGATCGAAGCCGACGAGCGGACCTGGAGCCTGCTCGAGTCGCCGGCCGTGGCAGCCTCTTCGCTGGCGCAAGCCGAGCCCTCGATGCCGCCGGGCGAGCGCATCGGCGCCTACGAGATCGTCGACGAGATCGGCCACGGCGGAATGGGGGTCGTCTACCTCGCCCGCCGGGCCGACGAAGAGTTCGACAAGCGGGTCGCGATCAAGACGGCGCGGATCGGGCTGTCGGACGAGTCGTTCCGCGTTCGGTTCCGCACCGAGCGGCAGATCGTCGCGGGCCTCGATCACCCCAACATCGCGAGGCTGCTCGACGGCGGCACTTCGGCCGACGGGCAGCCCTACCTCGTCATGGAGTATGTCGAGGGAGAGCCGCTCCTCGAGTTCTGCCGCGCGCGCGGGCTCGCGACGAAGGAGCGTCTCGAGATCTTCCTGGAGGTCTGCGCGGCGGTCCAATACGCGCACCAGCACCTGATCGTCCACCGGGACATCAAGCCCTCCAACATCCTCGTGACGAAGGAGGGAACGGTCAAGCTGCTCGACTTTGGCATCGCGAAGCTGATCGCTCCCGAGCCCGGCGGCGCCGAGGCGGATCGGACGGGAACCCTCTTCCAGCTCCTCACGCCCGACTACGCCAGCCCCGAGCAGCTTCGCGGGGAGCCCGTCACGACCGCCAGCGACGTCTACGCGCTGGGCGTCGTGCTCTATGAGCTGCTGACCGGGCAGAAGCCGTACCGGGTGGTCGACTCCTCGCCGGCGGACATGATCCGGATCGTCTGCGATACCGAGCCGCAGAGGCCCTCGGCGGCCGTTCTCCGCGGCGGTGAGGGGCGCTCCGAGGAGACGCAGAAGCTCCGAAAAGCGCTCTCCGGGGATCTCGACACGATCGTGCTCAAGGCGATGCGGAAAGAGCCTGCCCGGCGGTACGCCTCGGTCTCCGAACTGGCTGCGGACATTCGAAGACACCTCGAGGGGCATCCCGTCTCGGCGCGGCGCGACAGCGTCGGTTACCGGGCGGGCAAGTTCGTCCGCCGGCATCGCGCGGCCATGGCCGCCGCCTCGATCGTTCTCGTCGCCCTCGTGGCCGGGCTCCTGTGGAACCTCCGTGAGGCCCGGCGGGCCCGGGCCGCGGAGGCGCGCGCCGAGCGGCGGTTCGCCGAGGTCCGGAAGGTCGCCAACTCCTATCTCTTCGAGCTTCACGACGCGATCAAGAGACTTCCCGGGTCGACCCCGGCCCGGGCGCTCCTGGTCCGGCGGGCGCTCCAATACCTCGATGGCCTCGCCCGCGAGGAGGGAACCGATGTCTCTCTGCGACGCGAGCTCGCCGAGGCGTACCAGAAGGTCGGCGACGTGCAGGCGGGGCTCGCGGAAGCCGGGAACCTCGGTGATACGGCGGGAGCGCTCCGGAGCTACCGCAAGGCGCTCGCCATCCGCGAAGCTCTGGTCGCGGGGCAGCCGGAGAATGCCGACCTGCGCGCCGAGCTCGCGGCGGCGTGCACGGCGCTCGGAAGCGTGCAGGCGGGGGCCGGCGATTACGAGGGAGGCATTGCGAGCCACCGGAGAGCGCTCCGCATCCGAGAGGAGCTTCTGTCCGCGAGGCCGAACGACGCGAATCGACGCAAGGACGTCGCGATCAGCTACTTCCACATCGGCGACCACTACATCGATCGCGGCGACTTTCGACCGGCCCTCGAGAGCCATCGAAAGGCCCTCGCGACGTTCGAAGGCCTCCTGGGGGAGGAACCCTCCAACGTCGATCGGCAACACAACGCCGCGCTCGCCAGAAAGAAGGTCGGAGCGATCCTGGAAAAACTCGGAGACCTGCCGGCGGCGGCGGAGTCTTATCAAAGGGCTGTCCTTCTGGATCGGCGCCGTTCGGAAGCGAACCCGCTCGACGCGAGAGCGCGGCTTGACCTGTCCTTCAGCTACGGGTCTCTGGGAGGGTGCCTTGCCTCTTCCGGAGACTATGCGGCGGCCCTGGAGAACTACGGCCAGGCTCTGGCGATTCGCGAGTCGCTGTTGGCCGCCGACCCGAAGAACCGGAGGGTCCGCAGCGCCGTCGCTTGGGCCCACGCGCGAATCGGGTACATCCGCGAAAAGGCCGGAGACCCGGATGCGGCCGGCCAGAGCTATCGGGAGGCTTTCGCGATCTACGAGGCTCTTTCGAAGGAGGACCCGGCACACGTGGGGGTGCGAGAGGAAATGGCGGCGTTGTTGATGGGAGAAGGCGACGTGGACGTCGAGCTGGCATCGGCTCCCAAGACGGGGAGCGCCGCGCGGCTGGCTCTCTGGAGTGAAGCGCGCTCGCTTTACCGAAGGAGCCTGGAGATCTGGCTCGATCTGCGCAAGCGGGGCGTGATGAAGCCCTCCGACGCGGGGACGCCGGATCAGATCGCGTCGAAGATCGCCCGCTGCGACCAGGCCCTTGACCGGCGCTAGAGTTTCCTTTCGGGGAATCGCACCCTTGTCATCCGGAATCGCACCCTTGTCATCCTGAGCGAAGCGAAGGACCTTCCCCGGTAGCGCCCCAGGGGGAGGTTCCTCGTCGCTGCGCTCCTCGGAATGACAAGGGGGAAGGCGTCGCGACAATAGGAAGTGTGAGGCCGATTCTCGCCTCGCCAGAGCGACGATGCCCCGACGCCACGAATACTGGGTCTACATCGCGACGAACCGGACGAAGACTCTCTACACCGGCGTCACGAACGACATCGCGCGGCGGATGTACGAACACAAGAACTCACTCTTTCCCGGGTTCACGTCGAAGTATCGGATCGATCGCCTCGTCTATTTCGAGACGACGACGAACGTACTCGACGCGATCGCGCGGGAAAAGCAAATCAAGAGGCTTCGCCGCTCGAAGAAGATCGCCCTCATCGAAGCGAGGAACCCGAAGTGGGAGGACTTCATCGAGAAATGGAACACCGCCGGGGCAGGTTCCTCGTCGCAGCGCTCCTCGGAATGACAAGGGGGAGAGGGTGACTCCTGCCCTTGTCATCCTGAGCGAAGCGAAGGATCTTCCCCGGTGGCGCCCCGAAAGAGGCCGGCGGCGAAGGGAACCCTTACCGGTCGAGGATCCGGCGGATGGTCTTCATCACCTCTTCGGCGCTGTAGGGCTTCCGGATGGAGCCATCCATTCCGGCGTTTTCCATCTCGAGGCGCTGCTGGCGGTCGAGGTCTCCGCTGGCAATGATGACCTTCGACTTCGGGTCGAGCTCCCGCATCTTCTGGAAGGCCTCCCAGCCTCCGAGATTCGGCATCTGGAGGTCGAGAATCGAGATCGCGATCCCTTCCCGGCCGTCCTGGAAGATCTTCATCGCTTCCTCTCCGTCCTTCGCGATGAGAACCCGGTAGCCTTCGGACTCAAGCAGCGACTTGACGGCCGAGGCGAGCATCTCCTCGTCTTCCGCGAAGAGGATTGTCTCGCTTCCCCCCTGGGCCGCCGGCGTGTCACGCGCCGTGCGGCGGCGCGTTTTCGGCATCTCGGCGGCCCGAGCCTCGACGGGAAGATAGATTTGGAACTCGCTTCCCTTGCCCGGCTCCGAGGCCACGTCGATGAAGCCGAGGTGGCTCTTGATGATCCCGTACACCAGCGCGAGCCCCAGGCCGGCGCCCCGCCCCTTGTCCTTGGTCGTGAAGAAGGGCTCGAAGAGGCGGCTGCGCGTCTCCTCGTCCATGCCGGTCCCCTCGTCGGAGACCGAGAAGAAGACGTATTCGGAGCTCGCCGCCTCGGAGAAGCGCCTGCGCAGCTCTTCCCCCGCCATCCGGCCCGTCTTCAGCCGCAGGGTCCCGCCCCCGATCATCGCGTCGCGCGCGTTGACGCAGAGGTTCAGGAGCGCCTGGTGGAGTTGATTCGGGTCGGCCGAGATCCGGGGCAGATCGCGAGCCAGATCGACCTTCACGTCGAACTTCTTCGGGAAGGTCTCGCGGATGAGCTTTCGAAGCTCCTCGATCACGGCGTTGGGATCGACTGTCTCGAACTGCACCTCGGACTTCCGGGCAAAAGTCAGGAGCTGCCGCACAAGCCCCGCCCCCCGGTCCACGGCCTTGTTGATTGCCTCGATGTGGCCGGCGGCCTTCTTCCGATCGTTCTTGCTCAGCAGCTCCGTGTACGCCGAGATGATGTTCAAGAGGTTGTTGAAGTCGTGGGCGATGCCGCCGGAAAGCGTGCCCAGGCTCTCGAGCTTCTGGATCTGTCGGAGGTGCTCCTCGAACTGCCTGCGGCTGGTGATCTCGCGGATGGCCCCGAGCCCTCCGATGATCCGTCCCTTCTCATCGCGCAGCGGCGAGTAGTGGGCCTCGAAAAAGCCCTCGCGTCCCGTCGCCGACCTGTAGGGGCGGTCCTTGGAGACGACGTTCTCGCCCTGGACCGCGCGGGACAGGTACATCTCTTCGCCGATCTCCTTGAAGAACGGCAGGACCTCGTCCACGTTTCGCCCCAGCGCCGCTCCCCTCGAGATGCCGAAGATCCGTTCCATCGCGAGGTTCCAGACGGTCACCTTGAAGGCGCTGTCGAAGGCCAGGATCCCGTCCAGGCCGCTGTCCACCACGCGGCCGGTGAAATCCTTCTGCCGGAGGACCTCGCCCTCGGCCTCGCGGCGGGCCGTGATGTCGCGCAGGTTGTATTGCGCAACCTTCTGCGTGCCGAGGTAATAGACGCTGGAGAGCGCCTCGACCCGGACGGCCTCCCCGGATTTCGTGTGCAGCTCCAGGTCGGGGTCGAAGGCGAACTCGTTGGCCTGGAGCTCCCGGAAGCCGAGCCTCATCCCCTCCGGGTCGCCCGCGGAGAGGATTTCCCACGGCTTCCTTCCGAGGAGCTCGTGCTTCTGGGCGCCGACTAGCTGGAGCAGGAACGGGTTGGCGTCCAGGATCGCGCCGGAGGACGCGTCCAGGATGAGGATTCCCTCGCGCGCCGACTCGAAGAGCTGCCGGTAGCGGGCCTCCGAAGCGCGCAGCTCCGACTCGGCCGACTTGCGTTCGGTGATGTCCTCGATCGCGAGCAGGAGCAGCGGTGCGCTCTCCCCGGGAAGCCGGACCCGCCGCGCGTTGACGAGCAGCGTCCGATGTCCGAAGGCCTGGAATTGGACCTCGATCTCCTGCGTCTGGAAGCCGTTCTGCGGCTCGCCTCCCCGGGCGGCACCGAGCAGGGAGGCCGCCCGGTCGCTCCAGTCCGAAAGCTCGAAGAGCGGCTTTCCGTCGCTCTCCAGGGGCGAGGTCTGGAACGTCCGGTAGAAGGCGTGGTTGGCCGTCCGAATGTGCATCTTCTCGTCGAGGACGACGAGCGACTCGCGCACGGTCTCGACCAGAGTCTGGGCGTAGTCGCGAGCCCGGTTGACCTGCTCGAGGCTGCGCTTCAAGGGGTCGATGTCCATCAAGATCAGCACCGCGCCGTCGATGCGCTTGTCCATCGTCCAGTAGGGGCGGATCCGCAGCAGGTACCACTTGCGCTCGCGGTCCTGGACTTCCATCTCGCGGATCGTCACCGTGTCGATGACGTGCTGGATGGCCTCCTCGATGTCGGGCAGAATGAGGTTGGGCTTGATGTCCCGGATCGGGCGTCCGATGTCGGTCGGGATCAAGTTCAAGAGCTTCTCGGCCGGGGGCGTGAACCGCCGGACGCGCGCCTCGATGTCGAGCATGACGATGGGGATGTTGATCGCGGCGAGCAGGTTGGAGAGGTCGTTGTTGACGAGAGTCAGCTCGGTGTTCCTCGTCCCCATCTCCTCGTTGACCGTCGTCAGCTCTTCGTTGGTGGACTGCAGCTCCTCCTTGGCCGTCTCGAGCTCCTCGTTGGTGGACTGGAGCTCCTCGTTGGAAGAGAGGATCTCCTCGTTGGCGGACTTCAGCTCCTCGTTGGACGCCTCCTGCTCCTCGATGATGGATTGCAGATAGTCCTTGGTCGCGGTCAGCTCCTGCTCGAGGCGGACGACATCCTCCTCGCGCTGCTCCCGCCGCTCGTCCGACCTTTTCTGGGAGGAGACCGTCGGCTTCGCCGTCTTTCCCTCGGCGCCGCCGCCGTCCTCCTCGAAGACGACTAGGAAATGCCGGGAGCCGCGCTTGTCGGCGCGGATGGGAATGACCTCGAGGTTGACCTTCCGAGTGGCGCCGTCCTGGCGGATCCTCAGGTCGTCGGCGCGCACCCTGGTCCCCTTCTTCTTGGCCCGCAGGATCGCCGTGCGAAGCTCGACCAAGAGCCCCTCGCGCGCCATCTTCAGGACGTTGAAGGACGCCGAGCCCGGCGCCGGCTCGAGGTACGGGCTGACGCGGCCGCGGAACTGGACGACTTCCATCGCTTCGTTGACGACGACCGCCGGCGGCGCGTAGCGGTTCAGGACCAGCCGGTCGGCCTCCCGGGTCAGGTCCAGGCCCACCAGAGCCTCGTCCTGGGCGGCGTCGGCGTTCTTCTCGGTTTCGTGCGGCTCGTCCAGCATTCGCGGCCGCCCGAAATCGAGGATCTGCCGCGGCGAGCCGGTCTTCTTGGCGAAGATGCGCTGCTGCTTGTCGATCGGGACGAAGAGGTCCGCGAAGCTGCCGAGCGTCTCGGCGCTGCCGAGCATCAGGTAGCCATTGGGCCTCAGGGCGTAGTGGAAGTAGGGAATGATCCGCTTCTGAAGGAGCGGCTCGAGGTAGATCAGGAGGTTGCGGCAGGAGATGAGATCCAGGTTCGAGAACGGCGGGTCCGAGGCAACGTTCTGCTTGGCGAAGACGCAGACGTCCCGAATCGCCTTGGAGACCTGGTACCCCTGCTCGACCTTCACGAAGAAGCGGCGCAGCCTCTCGGGCGAGACGTCCACCATCGAGTTCTCCAGGTAGATGCCGGTCCTGGCGCGGTCGATCGCGCTGTCGGAGATGTCGGTGGCGAAGATCTGGATGGGCGGCATCAGGGTCGTCTCGGAAAGCGACTCGAAAAGGGCGATCGCGATGGAATAGACCTCTTCCCCGGTCGAGCAGCCGGGCACCCAGATGCGGATCGGGGTGCTGTTGGGCCGGTTGGCGAGAATCGACGGAAAGACCCGGCCCTTGAGCGACGCGAACGCCTCGGGATCGCGGAAGAAGCCGGTCACGGTGATCAGGATGTCCTCGTAGAGGGCGTTGATCTCCCCGGTGTTCTCCTTGAGGGACTCGACGTAGCGGTCGAGGTCGTCGATCTTGGAGAGGACCATGCGGCGGGAGATCCGCCGCTTGATCGTTGACTGGCGGTAGCTGCGGAAGTCCACGCCGGTCGCCTTCTGAAGAGTCGCGAAGATCTTTTCCTGCGCGGTGCCGGTTAGCTCCTCCTCCGGCTTGGGCTTGGGCACCGTCACGTAGGGATGGCGGCCGATCGCCGCGAGCTCGCGGGCGATCCCCTCCGGCGGAAGGACGAAGTCCACGGAGCCGGCGGCGATGGCGGCGCGCGGCATGTCCCGGAACTTGGCCGACTTCTCCTCCTGCGCGAAGGTCACGCCCCCCTCGGCCTTGATGGCCTTCAACCCCAGCGCGCCGTCGGAGAGTGTGCCGGAGAGGATGACGCCGATCGCCTGCGTGCGGTACTGGTGCGCGAGCGAGTGGAGAAAGTAGTCGATCGGCATCTCGCGGCCGCGCATCGCCGAGCGCTGCACGAGCTGGAACATGCCGTCCACAAGCGACATGTTCGTGCCGGGCGGGATGACGTAGACGTTGTCGGGCTCGATGTGCAAGCCCTTGGTGACCTCGCGCACCGGCATCTTCGTCGCGCGCGAGAGGATTTCCGTCAGCATGCTCTCGTGCTTGGGGTCGAGGTGCTGGATCAGCACGTAGCCCATGCCCGTGTCACTCGGCAGATGCGACAGGAGCTGGGTAAAGGCCTCCAGACCTCCGGCGGAGGCGCCGATGCCCACGAGCGGGAATTCCTTGCGCGGGGGAGAGGGAGTCCTGGAGTTCTTCGAGCTGGTTTTCGGGCTTGCCTTACCCCGGCCTGCCGCCGCGGATATCGGAGGCTTCGAACCTCCCTTCGTCGTCGTCCCCCTGTTTTTCTTCGAGGCTTGCACCCTTTCGTTGCGGACCCTTGGAACCGGCAGTCTGCTCGTTGAAGCCTATCAAGATGGCGGGGGGAGGGGGGAGGGAGGGTTTCGCTACTCCTTGGGGTTGCGGAGGAGGGCGTCCCGGACGAACCCGGCGTTCCTTTCCGCCTCGGCCCGCTTTTCCTCGAAGTGGTCCGCCAGAGTGGAGACGCCGCGATGGGAGGCGTCCTCTTTGAGCCTCTTTAAGAACGAGATGCGCTCCTCCAGGACCCGGAGGGCGCTCCAGAGAGCACGCTCGACGGACTCCCCCTGGGCCTCGGCCAGGCTCTCGGCCGAGTAGGCATGGCCCACCCGGCAGCGGTATCGGACCATCTCTCCTTCGTTGATCTCCCAGAGCACGCCGTGGCACTCGGGGCAGCTGAAGGCCGACGGCCTGCCCGGCTTCTTCTCGGTATCCAGCACGGCCGGATCGAGATAGGCGACCCGGGTCTCTTTCTCCATGTTCTCGGACACGGGGCGTTCCTCCTTGCGTGGGATGGGCTCCCTGGAGAGCCGGTTGATCAGGGTGGCGATGGCCCGGACCTTCAGGACGTGATCCACCGGGAGACGCTTCAAGGCGTTGCGGGGCATCGCGGAGAAGGTGGCCTCTTCGGGGTCCTGGACGACCGTGATTCCTCCACGGGACTTGATCGCGGCGAGCCCCGCCGAGCCGTCGTTCAAGACCCCCGTCAGGACGATGCCGACGACCCGCTCGCCGTAGGCCATGGCCGCGGAGCGGAAGAGGGGATCGAGCGCCGGCCGGTGCCGGTTCTCCCTCGGACCGTGGACGACTCGGACCCGCGCCCGCTCGACGAGCAGGTGCATGTCCGGCGGGGCCACGTAGATCCGTCCATGCCGGATCGGGTCGCCGTCGCTGGGATGGACCGCCGGCAGAGGCCCGGCCATGGACAGCACGTCGGGCAGAAAGCTCGGAAACTCCGGCGAGACGTGAAGGACAAAGAAGATCGAGGCGGGAAGATCCCGCGGCAGGTTTGCGACGAGATCCCGGAAGGCGCGAACTCCGCCGGCCGACGCTCCCGCGACCACGATGTCGCGGCGCGGCTCGGGCTCAGGAACCGGCTGGATCCGCGGCGCTTCGTCGAGTTCCGGCCTGCCGACGGCCTCGTCCTCCGAGATGGCTTCGGGAGCCCGTTTCCGGGGCATGACGGAATAGGGTGCAATTAACGCGCCGGGAAGCCGCGCCCGTCCTATCTCCTTGTCTCCCCGACATCGCCCCCTTGGCGCCCCCGGAATTTCCCCTTTTGTCATCCTGAGCGAAGCGAAGGATCTGCCCCGAGCGCCACGAGGGTAGGTCCTTCCATTCGTCGCTGACGCTCCTCAGGACCGCGTTGCTCCTCAGGATGACAAGGGGGAGAGATTCCTTAGAACCGACAGCGCGCACCCTTGTCATCCTGAGCGAAGCGAAGGACCTACTCGGTCGTGATCCAGGGGAAGAGCGCCACGAGGGTAGGTCCTTCGTCGCGTTCCTCCTCAGGATGACAAGGGGGAGAGATTCCTTAGAACCGACAGCGCGCACTCTTGTCATCTTGAGCGAAGCCAAGAACCTACTCGGTCGTGATCCAGGGGAAGAGCCCCACGAGGGTAGGTCCTTCGTCGCGTTCCTACTCAGGATGACAAGGGGGAGAGATTCCTTAGAACCGAAAGCGCGCACCCTTGTCATCCAGAGCGAAGCGAAGGACCTACTCCGGTCGTGATCCAGGGGAAGAGAGCCACGAGGGTAGGTCCTTCGTCGCGTTGCTACTCAGGATGACAAGGGGGAGAGATTCCCTGGAACCGACACGCGCACCCTTGTCATCCTGAGCGAAGGCTCCGCGAAGGATCTACCCCGTCCGTCCCCCTCGGTATAGTCCCTGCGTGAGCGGGCGGATCTTCCTTCTTTCGCCGGCGAGCCTCTCCGGGATGCGCTCCCGGATGCTCTTCAACCCCGAGGCGGGTTTCGACCTCGCGCGGCGCTTGCGAAGCCGCGGCGGCGCTCCGATCGGCGAAGTCTTCACCTTCCTCTCGGGCCTCTATTTCCGCGGAAAGCTCGCTTACGCGCTGGAGTTCGCGCGCCCCCCGGAGCGGACGCACGGGGTGCTGGTGATCACAACCGGCGCGGGGCTCCTTCCGGCGGCCGAGCCGGTCACGCTCCGTCACCTGAAGCGATTCTCCGGGATCAACATCGACCTGGGCGAGCCGCGCTACCGCCGGCCGCTCCTCCAAAGCGCGCGCGAGCTCGACCGGCGCGCGGCCTCGGACAGCCAGATCGTCTTGCTCGGCTCGATCGCGAGCGGAAAGTACGTGGACATCCTCGGCGAGGTCTTCGGCGAGCGGCTCGTCTTCCCGTCGGATTTCGTCGGCCGCGGCGACATGAGCCGCGGGGGCCTGATGCTCCGCAAGGTCCGCGAAGGCCGCGAGCTCTCCTACACCCCCGTGTTGACGGCCGTCCGCCACGGCCAGCGTCCCCCGAAACTCCCGCGCCTCCCGCGCCGCCCATGACTCCGCGGAAGTCGCCGACTCGGAGCTATCATCCGGCCCGAACGACACGCTCCCGGGAGAAGGGAAACCCTTCCGTCTCGCTCGACTTGCCACGGGACACCGACGACGTCGAAATTCGCCTGGGTTCCCGAAGTGTCCGCTTGACCAACCTGCGCAAGCTCTTCTGGCCGGAGTTCAACATCACCAAGCGCGACCTGATCCAGTACTACGCCGACGTCTCGCCTTATCTGCTCCCGCACC
>DATFQY010000055.1:0-13762 GCA_035263845.1 Thermoanaerobaculia bacterium
CCGCCACGAAGGAATGCCCCCAGTGCAAGGAGCTCCTCCCCGTCGCCGCCACCCGCTGCAAAGCCTGCACACAGCCCGTGGTGTGAGAGAAGTCGACAGTCGACAGTCAACAGTCGAAGTTCAGGGCTCCGGAGTTCGGTGTCGTAGGGGAGGGGCTTGCCCCTCCCGCACCGCCGGTCGCTAGGCGGTCAGAAGAGTTTTCCCGACGCGCGCTGCCTCATCGAGCAGAGCGGTCAGATCCTCCCGCCGCGTTCGGAAGTTCACGATGCAGACGCGAAGCGTGGTCCTCCCCTTGAGGATCGTCGGGGCGAGAAAGAACGACCCGTCGCCGACGAGGCGGTTGACGATCCCTCGATTGACCCGGTCCAGCTCCGCGTCCGAGAGGCCGCTTCCCGCGGGGCGATAGCGGAAGTTCGCGATCGACAAATTGGTCGGCGCGAGAAGCTCGAAATCCGGCCGCCGCCCGACCTCGTCAGCCAGGAAGTGAGCCAGCGCGACGTCGTTCTCGATCGCCCGCTCGTAGCCGGCGCGGCCGTGCGTCTTGATCCCCATCCAGACTTTCAGCGCCTTGAAGCCTCTCGAAAGCTCGACGCCCCGCTCGGCGAACCACGCCGGGCCGGGGAACGGAGAGTCCGGGTCCGACGCCAGGTACTCCGGGAACTTCCGGAACGCCGCGGCGAGCCGCCCGGGTTGCCGCACCAGCGTCGCTCCCGCCTCGTAGGGAACGTAGAGCCACTTGTGCGGATCCGCCGCGATCGAGTCGGCGCGCTCCATCCCGGCGAAGAGGGGAGCGAGCCGGCGCGAGAGGCGCGCCATCGCTCCGTACGCGCCGTCCACGTGGAACCAGAGCGCCTCTTTCCGGCAGAAATCGGCCAGCTCTTCCAGCGGATCGATCGCGCCCGTGTTGACCGTTCCGGCGTTGCCGACGACGATCGCGGGCGTCAACCCCTCGCGAAGGTCCTTCGCGACCGCCTCCGCGAGAAGGTCCATCCGGATCAGGAACCTCTCGTCGGTCTCGATCTTGCGCAGGTTCCTCGTGCCGATCCCGAGAAGGTCCACCGCCTTGTCCACGCAGTGGTGGACCTGGTCGGACGCGTAGACGACGAGGCGAGGCCGCCCCTCCCCCGAGAGCCCGTCTTCCCGCACGTTGCCGGGGACCATCGCGCGCCTCGCCGCCGCGAGCGCCGTGAAGTTCGCCATCGAGCCGCCGGAGACGAGGATCCCCTCCGCCTCGGCGGGGTAGCCGAGGATTCCGGCGATCCACCGCATCACGCGATGTTCCACGTGGATGGCGGCGTGGTCCCCTCCCCAGCAGTTCGGGTTCATCGAGGCGGCCATGTAGTCCGCCGTGATCCCGACGGGATCCGCCGTTGCGTTGATGAAGCCGTAGAAGCGCGGATGGGAGTTGCCCATCGGGAAGGGGAGCACGTGCTCGCGGACGAACGCCAGAGTCTTCTCGATCGGCTGGCCTTCCTCGGGCATCGGCTCGTCGAAGAGCGCCGCGTCGGCCCCGATCTTCCCGAAGACCGGCCGCCCGACCAGCTTCTCGCACGACTCGGCCACCGCGTCCGCCGCCGCGTACCCGAGCTTTCGCACCTCTTCCGGAGAAAGATCGAATTCCTTCAATGGACTCCTACCGGATGCGCTCGTGCGGGTTGCTGTGCCGCGTGAACCGAACCGCCCGGCCGTCCGTCCCCATCTCGAACACCACTTCCTCGCCGAGCGTTTCATCCTTTCGGATCCTCCGGAAGGTGTTGTCGCCGGTCCTCTTCAACCGGATCAGGTCCCGGACTGGCTCGTCCGTCGGGAGAAAAAGCAGAGCCAGGCCGTCCTCCCAGGGAACGACGGCCGCCTCCCCCGTCCACGGCTGCGCGCTGTAGGTTCCGGCGAACCGGCGAAGCGTCGGATCGATGGGTTTGGCCTTCTCCGGCTCCTTGACCGCCGCGCGGATGGCCGGCGCCACGATGTCGTAGAGGTCCATGGCGTAGGCGTTCGAGTCCACTCCCATCCCGTTGGACAGGAACGCGATCCCGACTTCCTCGGCCGGCATTAGGACCAGCGCCGTTCGGAATCCCGGGCACGCGCCGTCGTGGCCGACGAAGACCTTCGCGTCGCGCCGCATCACGTTGAACCCGAGCCCCCGCATCATCTCGAAATCCGGGTCGACCCAGTGCACGCGCTGCATCTCGCGAAGGGAGGTCGCCTTGACGATCTCCGTGCCGCCCTTTTTCAGCAGGCGGAACTGCCAGGACGCGAACCGCGCGAGGTCCTCCGCGGTGGACGCGAACCCCGCCGCCGGCGCGATTCCGCGGACCTGGAAGAACGGCGTGGGCTCACGCTTGCCGTCGCGGTCGAGCGCCGTGTAGCCGGTGGCCAGCCGCTTTCCCCGCTCGGATTCGGGCATCTCCGGCGTCGTGCTCTTCAAGGCGAGCGGCTCGAGGATGTTCGCTCGGACGTACTGGTCGTACGGCGTCATCGACGTCGCCGCGACGACTTCCCCGGCGAGCGTCAGCCCGAGGTTGGAGTACGCGAAGTAGGTCTCCGGGGCGTAAATCGGCGATTGCGACGAGAGCTTCTGGACGATTTGCTCGTGTGTCGGAAAGCGGAAGTCCGGCGGCGACCAATACGGCGAGTCGGATTCGCGGGGGAGGCCCGAGGCGTGCGTGAGGAGCCCTTCGACCGTGATGTCGCCTTCGCCCTCGGTCTTCTTCAGCTTGAACCAGGGGAGGTACTTGCCGACGGGGTCTTCGAGGTGGAGGTGCCCCGCGTCGCGCTCGCGAAGAACGGCGACGCTCGTGAAGAGCTTGGAGATCGAGCAGATGCTGTAGATCGTGGAAGCGGTGGCGGGGCGCTTGGCCGCGACGTCGGCGTACCCGAGGCCGCGGCTGTAGAGGAGCTCCTGGTCGTGGACGATCGCGACGGAGACTCCGGGGATCAGGTCATAAGCCCTCGACGCGTCGAGCCACGTGTGCGTCAGTTCCACCGCCGCCGCCACGCGCGGGTCCATCGCGATGGTCTGGGCAGGCGCGGAGAAACAGAGCGCAGCCGCCAGGACGGCTGTGCAAACACCAACGCGTCTCAACAAAGAAGATCCTTCCCTCGGCTTCGCTCGGGACTCGCTTCGCATTCCTATGACAAGGGGGTGTGCTCTCCTTGAAGGAGCATTCCCACCCTTGTCATTCCGAGCGCAGCGAGGAACCTACTCTCGGGCGCACCGTTGCGCCTTTCCGCCGCACCCGCTATTTGACGACTCCGCAGCCGTAGCGCCCGCCGGCGTTGCCCGTCGGCTGCGTCTTCAGGTCGTCCTCCTTCTCGTGGAACACCACCGCCTTGCCGACCACCGAGTTGGGACCCGGCTTGACCGTCAGCATGTCCGAGGTGATGTCGAGGTCGCCCGACCCGTCCGCCTTGATCTCGATGTTGCCCAGGTCGCCCGCGTGCCGCTTGGCGTCCATCGGCCCGGCGTGCTCCATCGAGCCCGGGTTGAAGTGGCCGCCCGCGTTCTTGGCCTCGGCGTCGGAGCAGTCCCCCTTCTCGTGGATGTGGAGGCCGTGCTTGCCCGGCGTCGCATGCTCCATGTGGACGTGGACCTTGACGCCCCCGCTCGAAAGCTCCTCGAAGTGGACGGAGCCGTGGGCCTGCGACCCGCTCTTGGACTCGATCGTCGCGGAAGCCTTGGCGCCGCCGGCCGCCAGGGCCAGGGCCGCCGTGCCCGCCATTGCCAGACCCATTAGAGAACCTTTCATCATTTCCCTCCTTGCGGCAGGGGATGATAAAAGATAGCCGTGTCAAAGGACACCTCGGGAGCCTCGGCAACCAGAGGCCTGGTCGCGCCCGTGGAGATTTCTCGCATGCTTCTGGCCGCCTTCGTGGCCGCCGGCGCGGTCGTTTCGGTCACGACTTCCGGCCAGGTTTCGACCTTCGCCGGGGGGTTCGCGGCCGGGGCGGGAGCGGCGTTCGTCGTCTCGAGGCTCCGGCGCCCGCCCGGTCCGGAAGAGCCCGGCGGAGGCGGAGAAGAGCGATGAGGGTGCTCGTCGTCGAGGACGAGGAGAAGATCGCCCAGTTCCTGAAGAAGGGGCTGACCGAGAAGGGCTACACCGTCGAAGCGGTCGGCGATCCGGACTCCGCCCTCCAGCGCCTCGAGGCGGCTCCCTTCGACTTGCTGATCCTCGACCTGCTGCTTCCCGGCTCGCGCGACGGCCTGGACGTCTGCCGCGAAGTCCGCTCCCGCGGGATCCGCACCAAGATCCTGATGCTGACCGCCCGCGACACCATCGAGAACAAGATCGAGGGCCTGGACGCCGGCGCGGACGACTACCTCGTCAAGCCGTTTTCCTTCCGCGAGCTCCTCGCGCGGCTGCGCGCTCTGATCCGCCGAACCGAGGTCGCCGAGCCGGGCCCGCTGACGCTGGGCGACCTCTCCTACGATCCGGAATCGCGCGAGGTCACGCGGGGCGGCGAGGTCGTGCGGCTGACGGCGCGCGAGGGGGCGCTCTTCGAGCTGCTGCTGCGGCGCCGCGGCAAGGTCGTCTCCCGCTCGGAGATCCAGGCGCGGATCTGGGAGGACTCCTTCGAGCTCTCGACCAACATCATCGACGTGTACATCAACGCGCTCCGAAAGAAGCTCGACACCGGCGAGCGCGAGAAGATCATCCAGACGGTGCGCGGCGTCGGCTACCGCGTCCGCGAGACGGCCGGCGGGGTCTGACACTCACGTCTCGGAAGCGCATGGGGATTTTCAACAGGGGCCGGTCCGAGCCGGCGCCGGAAGCGCCCGCCGCCTCGCCGGACGTCACGGCGCTGCGGCAGCGCCTGGAGGAGACGGCTCAGCATCCGCTGACGAGAATCTCGGCGGCGGACCTTTCCTCGGAGGACGCGCGCCGCCTGGCGGACGCGCTCAACGCGCGCCTGGACGCGGTCGCGGCCGCCGAGAAGGAGCAGCAGCAGTTCATCGCCGACGTCTCGCACGAGCTGCGCACGCCGCTGACCGTCATGCGCGGCTCGCTCGAAGTGGCGCTGGAGGAGGACCGCACGCCCGAGGAATACCGCGAGGCGATGGGGAACGCGCTGCTGGAGATCCGGCACCTGACGCGGCTCTCGCAGAACCTGCTGTTCCTCGCGCGCGGCCAGGCCGGGCGCGTGACGCTCTCCTTCGCGAACGTGGACCTGGTGAGGTTCTTAGCCGAGGTCACCCAGAACCTGGGGCCGGCCATCGCGGACCGGGAGCTGGATCTTTCGCTCGAGCTGCCCGAGGAGCCCGCGCTTGCGTTCATCGACTCCGATCGGATGCAGCAGGTCATGCACAACCTGCTGGAGAACGCGATCCGCTACACCGAGCCGGGCGGGAAGATCGCGGTGCGCCTCTCCCGCTCGCCGGCCGAGGTCCGCATCGAAGTCTCCGACACGGGAATCGGGATCCCCGAGGCGAACCTCCCGTACGTCTTCGAGCGCTTCTACCGGAGCGACCGCGCGCGCCGAGCCCACCCCGGCGGCTCGGGCCTGGGCCTCTCGATCGTGAAATGGATCGTGGAGGCCCACAAGGGCCAGGTGGAGGTCGCGAGCCGCCTGAACGAAGGCACGACCTTCACGGTCCGGCTACCGCTGGTCGTCTAGACGAGCTGTCAAAAGTCCAAAGTCCAAGGTCCAAAGTCAGTCGAAAGTCGAAGTCCAAGGTCCGACCTGAGACCTTCGACCTTGGACGGACCTCGGACCTTGGACCTTGGACCTTGGACAATTACTGGGCGCTCGCCGCCACCTTCTCCTTGACCGCCTGGACCTCCGGGTGCTGGAACCCCAGCAGCTCCGCGATCTTCCGCGCCAGGTGCCCCTCCACCTCCGACAGCGACCCGTCCGAGTAGACGACTCCCCAGATCGCCTCGACCAGCCGCAGCCGCTGGTCCCGCGTGAGGTGCTCCCTAAGGAGCTGGGTGAAGTGGAAGAGGTCCACGCTCTCCCGCCGCTCCTCCTCCGCCAGCCGGAAGACCTCCTGCAGCTCGTCCCCGGAAACGTGCATTTCCTCCCGGATGTGCCGCGCGATGCGTTCGCGCTCCTCCGGCTGGAAGACCTCGTCCGCGTGGGCGATCTCCAGCAGCAGCGCGCACGCCGCCACGGTCACCGAGTCCGGTTTCGGCGGCCCGGTGTCCTTGGGCCGCGGCGCGAAGAAGGCCCGGAGCGCTTCGATCCCCATTTCGCGAGTTTAGACCCGCTTCATATGGCGCCGGAAAAGGTGTCGCGGGCGGGGGACAGGGGTGTGACAACCTGACCCCGACGCCCGTTTTTTCTCGGTATTTTGCTAACCCCGGGAAACATCCCGGCGTCCAAAGCGTAGATGCGAACAGGAGCATGAATATGAATCGCCGGGACCTCGAATCGATGCTGCTGACGCTGGAATCCACGCCGGCCCTGCTCGTGCGCGCCGCCGATAAGTTGAGCGACGCGCAGGTCCGGCAGGAGCCCGCCGGAGGCGGGTTCTCCTTCATCGAGAACGTCTGGCACTTGGCCGACCTCGAGCGCGAAGGCTACGCCGTCCGCATCCGCCGGATCCTCGGCGAGGACGAGCCGTACCTCGCGGACTTCGAGGGAGACCGGGTCGCCCGCGAGCGCGACTACAAGAGGCTGAGCCTCGCCGAAGGGCTCGCCGCCTTCGCCGTCGCGCGCGAACGCAACGTTCAGAAGCTCCGCTCGATTCACAACTCCGACTGGAACCGCCGCGGGCACCAGGACAATTTCGGCACGATCAGCCTGGCGGACGTCCCGCGCATGATGACGGAGCACGACCGCGAGCACACCTCCGAGGTCGCGGACCTGCTCGCCCACATCGTCGAGGGAAAAGAATTCCGGCCGCATCCGACCTCGGCTGTGGCCTGAAGACCGACTAAAGACAGAACTGCCCCCGAGCCGCGGCTCCTAACCCCTCAGGCGGCCGCGGCTCCCTTTTTCTTCAGCCATTCCTTCCCCGCCGCGATGATCCCCGGCAGGATCGAGAGGAAGACCACGATCACGATGACGATCTCGATGTTCTTCTTCACCCACGCGAACTGCCCGAGGTAGTAGCCGATCAGCGTCATCGAGAGGACCCACAGGATTCCGCCGAAAACGTTGAAGGAGACGAACCGGCGGTACTCCATCTTTCCCATCCCCGCGACGACGGGGGCGAAGGTCCGCACGATCGGCATGAACCGCGCGAGGATGATCGTCTTGCCGCCGTGCTTCTCGTAGAAGTCGTGGGCGCGGCGCAGGTGCGCCGGGTTGAAGAAGCGCGACCGTGGCCGGTTGAAGAGCGCCGGGCCGGCCTTTCTCCCGATCCAGTACCCGACCGTGTCGCCGACGATCGCCGCCGCGATGAGCAGGACATTGAGCCAGAGGATCGAGAGCTTCCCGGCCGCCGCGAACACCCCCGCGGTGACCAGCAGGGAATCGCCCGGCAGGAAGAACCCCACCATCAGGCCGGTCTCGGCGAAGACGATCGCCGTCATCGCCCCCAGCCCTCCCACCGCCACCATTGTCTCGACGTCGGTGAGCTTGTGAAACAGCTCCTTCAACCAATCCATAAAGTCGGGCGATGGTAGCAGACCCGGCTCTCGTGGCTTACGATTCCCGCCTCATGCCCGACTACACAGAAGAACACGCGAAGGCCGGGATCGACGCGGAGCTTCCGTCGATCGAAACCTGGCCGAACCAGTACGCCGACTACGAGATCACCGTCGAGATCCCCGAGTACAACGCGATCTGCCCCAAAACCGGATTGCCGGACTTCGGCCACCTGACGATCCGCTACGTCCCGGACAAGCTCTGCCTGGAGCTCAAGTCCCTGAAGCTCTACATCGTGGCGTACCGAAACCTCGGAATCTTCTACGAGAACGCGGTCAACCGAATCCTGGAGGACTGCGTTTCCGCGTGCCTGCCGAAGACGATGAGCGTGCGGGGGACCTTTTCGTCGCGAGGGGGAATCTCGTCGGTGGTCGAAGCGAGGTTCCCGCGGTCCTCGGAGTGAGAAGTCCGGCCGTCGGCCGGTCTCAAGAGCGAAGATAGACCCAGAGCTGGACGTTCTCGCTCGAGTTCGGCGGTCCGCCCTTCAGCAACAGGACCATCTGCGGACCGACGACGTCGAAGGTGTGGATCTGCTTGTCGAGCGGCCAGGTGGAGAGCGCGGCGAGCGTCGTCCCGCTGATCTTCCCGATGACGAGCTCGCCCGTCGAGGCGCTGCTCGGCCCGGTGCGGACGCTGATCGTTCGATACGTGGTGACGTCCACGATCGAGCCGGTCTGGGGATCGAGCTGGACCTGCGCCTCGCCGGACGGGCCGTACGCGATCACCGCGGGGCTATCCACGAAGTTCAGGAATCGGGTATGGGGAATGTCCTGCATAACATCTCCTCCTTTCGCTTCGAATTCGCGCCGCCCGAGCAGTGCTACTGGCTGAATTCCTTCCGCAATTTGCTCTTCAAAGCTTCGGCGACCCGTCCTGGTTTGCCGTCTCCAATCCTTTTCCCGTCGATCTCGACCAGCGGGTAAGTCCAGAGAGTCGTCGAGGCGAGGAAGACCTCTTGCGCCTTGAAGAGGTCGTCGATCGGGATCGGGCGCTCTTCGACGGTCAGGCCGAGTCGCTTCGCGGCTTCGAGCGCCGCGCCGCGAGTCACTCCGGGAAGGATCCGATGCCCGTTCGGCGCGGTCGTCACGACCCCGTCGCAGACGCAGAACAGGTTCGCCTTCGTTCCCTCCCAGGCGATCCCGTCGCGCGTCAGGATCGCGTCCACGGCGCCGGCCTCCCGTGCCGCCTGCGCCGCGAGGATGTTGGGAAGCAGCATCACGGTCTTGATGTCGCAGCGCCCCCAGCGCTCGTCGGGGACGAGGATCGCCTTGCCGCCTCCCGCCGGCGGCTCAGGGTCCGCCGCCCGCGCAAACGCGAAGACCGTCGGTTTGGTCCCCGCCGGCGGAAACGAGTGCGTCCGCGGCGCCGTTCCGCGGGACACCTGCGCGTACACGATCGCGTCGCCGTCCGCCAAACCGTTCTCCTTCAGGAGCCGAGCCGAGACGTCGCGGTAGAAGCCCGGGTCCACGTCGATGCGGACCGCCGAGAGACCGTCGCGCATCCGCTCGATGTGGTGGTCGAGGTGGTATCCCTTCCCGCGCCAGAACCGTACGACCTCGTAGATCGCGTCCGCGAAGAGGAAGCCGCGGTCCTCGGGGGAGATGCGTGCTTCCTCCCTCCGTAGGTATTCGCCGTTCAAGTAGACGATCACGGGCGGGGATTCTAAGGGGTCAGCGCGGTCGCCGGTCCTTGCGAAACTCCAGGACGGCCCGGGCCAGGTCCGCGTTCCCCTCGAGCTTACGGTATGCCGCCTCGGCGGCGTCGAGGTTGGCGAGCGCACGCCGCCGCTCGGCGCGGAGAAGGTCCCTGGCGGCGTCGAGGCCGCCGGGCGCGCGCGACAGCAGGTCCGCGGCGAGGCGCTCGGTTTCGTGCCTCACTGAAAGGGCGGGAACCGCGCGGGTCGCGAAACCGGCCGCGGCCGCTTCCTTCCCCGAGAAGCCGCGGCCCGTCAGGATCCAGTCGATCGCTCGCGCCTCCCCGATCCGCGACGGCAGCAGCGCCGCCGCCCCCGGCGGAAAGCACGCCAGCCGGATCTCCGGGTACCCGATCCGCGCGTCTTCGGCGGCGATGACGAAGTCGCACGCCGCCGCGATCTCCGCTCCGCCTCCGAGGCAGGCGCCGGTGATCGCCGCCACGGTTACCGCCGGAGATTCGATCAACGCCGTCAGAACGCGCCGCATCGCCTGGAGCATCTTCTCGATCGTTTCGGGCTCCGGAGCGTGCTCCGCGATCTCGACCCCCGCCGAGAACGCCCGGGGCAGCCCGGAAAGAACGATGACCCGCGCCGCCCGGCTGCTCTCGACCGCCCAACCCAACTCGTTCAGGTACGCGACGGAGAGGACGTTGACCGGCGGAAGATGGATCGAGACCCGAGCAAGCCCGTCCGCCTCGCTGACCCGGATCCCTCGCTCGTCGCTCATGCCTTCGACTTCTCTTGCCTTGTCATCCTGAGGTAAGCGCAGCGACCGAGGGATCTACTCGACCGAGCCGCGTGAAGCTTTCTCGCGGCATCTCCACCAAGATCCTTCGTTCGCTTCGCGTTCCTCAGGATGACGGCGGCCGCGGCGCTGCCGCTGTCACTTCTTCTTCGCGGGCGTCGTCGCCTTCTTCGCCGGCGCCGGCGGAGCCGCCGCGCCCTGCTTCGTCGCCTCCGCGCGCATCGTGGCGCGCACGTTCGCCAGGAACTCCGGCGTGATCGCCGCCCCGTCGTTCCCCAGCCCCGCGTCCGGCCGGCGCAGCCGCGCCTCGATCATGTTTTCCTCGACCTTCTCCGCCGTCAGCATCGCCGCGAGCTCGTTGACCTTCTTGACGTACCCGTAGGTATCGGCGATCGCCTGCTTCGTGCCGACCGCCCCGTGTCCCGGCACGATCTTGTCGATGTCCAGCTTGGCCAGCCGCGCCAGCGTGTTCTCCCACCCCTTGGGATCCACGTCCGGCGACTGCATGAAAGGAGCGCGCTTGCCCAGCACGACGTCGCCGGTGAAGAGGATCTTGTCGTCGGGCAGCAGGACGAAGATGTCCGTCGCCGTGTGAGCGGGGCCCAGGAAGTACACGGCGACGCGCCGCGTCCCGCCGAAGAGCCCGAGCCGCTCGGAGAACGCCATCAGGCTCGCCTTCGACTTGTTCGCCGGGGCCGCCAGGGGAGCGAGCCCGGCGGCGGCGTTCTCCTGGCAGACGACTTCCGCGCCCGCCGCGGCAAAGGCGCCGGCTCCGCCGCCGTGATCGGCGTGGGCGTGCGTGACGATGAGGTACCTGACCGGTTTTCCGCCGGTCGTCTCGCGGATCTTGTCGAGGATCATCTTCCCGGTCGCCGCGTCGCTGCCGGCGTCCACCGCGACGACCTCATCGCCGACTAAGAACCAACCGGCGTTCGAGCCGGATTGCGTCGGCACCATCCAGACTCCGTCGGCGACCTTCTCGACCGTCCCCGGTGTCTGCGCGGCCGCCGCGACGGGAACGATCAGGAAAAGACCCGGGATCAGGTTCCGCAGGAAACGTTTCATCAAGGCGAACCTCTTTCTTTTCGGGTTTCAGTTGCTCGGGACAGAGGTCAACGCGGGGGAGGACTGCCGAATTCCTTTCGCCTTCTCCCGCACAGCCCGCGCGAACTCCTCGAAGATGCGCTTGGACGGCCCGTCGGTCCGCAGGTTCTCGGGATGCCATTGCACGGCGAGCAACCACGGCTGCTGCGCCTCGAAAGCCTCGACGAGCCCGTCCGGCGCGGTGGCCGCCACGGCAACCCCCGGCGCGAGCTTCTCGACGGCCTGGTGGTGCCGGCTGTTGACCTGGAGCTCCTTCGCCTGCGCGATCTCGGAGAGCCGCGTTCCCGGCTTGACGAAGACCGGGTGATCGCGCCGCGTGGGGTGCTTGCCCTTGACGTCGTGCGTGACGTCGGAGGGATGCTCGCTCGGGATGTCCTGGTGGAGCGTCCCGCCCATCGCGACGTTGATCAGCTGCATCCCGCGGCAGATCCCGAGCGCCGGCACGCCGTCGCGCCGGGCCGCGTCGAAAACCGCGAGCTCGGTCGTATCTCTCCCGGGATCGACTTCGACGGTTGGGTGCGGTTCCTCGACTCCGTAGAGCGATGGCTCCACATCCAGCCCCCCGGCAAGCACGACTCCGTCAAAGCGACCTTCCGGCATCTCGCCGGGCTTGACCACCACGATCTCCTCGCGCCGGAAGCCTGCCTCGATCAAGGCCCGGATGTAGTCGTTCTCCTCGACCTTCGGAGCGTCGCTCCCGAGCGTCAGCGCAATCCGCACGAGCCGATTCTAGCGAAGGACGCCTTCTGAAGCCCGGACGCGCCCTTGTCTTCCTGAGCGAAGCGAAGGATCTACCCCGGGGCCGTACAATCGATTTCCCTATGCGACCCGTCTACGTCCTCTCCGCCGCGAGAACCCCGATCGGCAAGTTCGGCGGCTCCTTCGCCTCGATGTCCGCCGCCGACCTCGGCGAAGTCGCCGCGAAGGCCGCGATCGAGCGCTCGGGCCTCCCCGCCGCCGCCATCGACGAGACGATCTTCGGCCATGCCCGCCAGGCCGGCGGAGGCCCGAACACCGCCCGCCAGGTCTCCCACCGCGCCGGGGTGCCCGACTCGGTCCCGGCCTTCACCGTCAACAAGGCCTGCGCGTCGTCTTTGAAGGCGCTGACGCTCGGCGCGCTGACGATCGCCGCGGGGGAGAACGACGTCGTCCTCGCCGGCGGTGCCGAGTGCATGTCCGCGACGCCCTATCTTCTGACGCGCGCCCGCTTCGGCCTGCGCATGGGCCACGGCGAGGTCGTGGACGGGATGTACAAGGACGGCTTCCTGTGCCCGCTCTGCGGCCAGTTGATGGGCGAGACCGCGGAGAACCTAGTCCAGGAATTCGGGATCCTCCGCCCCGAGCAGGATGCCTACGCCGCCGAGTCGCAGCGCCGCGCCGAGGAGGCGTTCACGGCCGGCCGCTTCGCCGACGAGATCGCTCCCGTCGAGATCGCCGGGAAGAAAGGAACGGTCACCGTCGAGAAGGACGAGCATCCGCGCGCCGGGACGACGGCGGAGTCGCTTTCGAAGCTGCCGCCGGTCTTCGATCCCGAGAACGGAAGCGTGCACGCCGGCAACTCCTCCGGGATCACCGACGGCGCCGCCGCCCTCGTCCTCGCCACGGAAGAGATGGTGAAGAAGGCGGCAGTCGATCCGCTCGGCCGGATCGCCGCCTGGACTTCCGCCGGGGTCGAGCCTGCCCGGATGGGAATCGGGCCCGTTCCCGCCATCAAAGCGCTTCTGAAAAAGACCAACCGCAATCTTTCCGACATCGACCTGATCGAGCTGAACGAAGCCTTCGCCGCCCAGGTCATCGCCTGTGCCCGCGAGCTCCCGCTGGATCTCACCCGTGTCAACGTCAACGGCGGAGCGATCGCGCTGGGCCATCCGATCGGCGCCACCGGAGCCCGCATCTCCACGACGCTGCTACACGAAATGAAGCGCCGCGGGTCGAAGACCGCCATCGCCACTCTCTGCGTCTCCGGCGGCATGGGCATGGCCGTTCTCTTCGAGCGGCCGTAAGGGGCGGAGAATGCTCTGTGTCAAATTGAAACAGCGCGGCTCGGACGCGGGAAGGTACAATGCGCGGCTCACTGAGGAGATTCCGATGAGAAGAGCCGTTCGGATTGCGGCGCTGGTTTTGATTTGTGCGATCGCCGGCCTGCCGCTCTCGGGGCAGACAGCCGGACACATACGAGGCACCGTCGTAGACGACGACGGGAAACCCCTCGAAGGAGTCCAGGTCGAAGCGACGCAGTCCTCGGCGAAGCGCTCCACCAAGACCGGCAAGGACGGCCAGTTCAGGTTCACTATGATTCCGCCCGGGGCATACGTTGTCCATTTCTCTCTGCCCAAGTACAGCGAGGTGGAGAAGCGCGCGAACGTCCGCCTCGACGGCACCGCGACGGTGGACGCGAAGCTCTTCCGTCTTTCCAACGAAGCCGGCGGGCAGTAACCCCGGGCGCTATCGATTCGAACCGGCGTCGGTCAGCAGGTACACCGCGAAGGACGCGAGCCAATGCTCGCCCTCGTAATTCCCGGACGAAACGCGAGCGAGTCCTGCCCTCGCGTGCTCGCCAGCGGCGCCCTCGAGGGACCGGCGGCGCTGGTCGGCTGAAGGAAGGGCGCGGGCGACGGAGGTCAGCGTCC
>DATFQY010000056.1:0-69747 GCA_035263845.1 Thermoanaerobaculia bacterium
CGCTCTCCGGCCGAGGCCGAAGGTGACCTCGACCGTGGTGGTGCTGACGCCGGCGAGCCCGGCGCTCGATGCGGCCGCGAGGGATCGGGCCGTCGCGCTGGCCTCGCTCGGGTTCCGTGCGCGGCGCAAGACGCTGGCCAACGCGCTCGCCTCCGAGGGCGGCCGCGCCCGGTGGGAGAGGGCCCTCGAGGCGATCGGGAAGGGCCGCGCCGCGAGGGCCGAGGAGCTTTCCCTCGAGGACTACCGGAAGCTGGCGGGAATCGGATGAGCGCTCCTCTCGAGATTGTCCCGCTCGGAGGGCTCGGCGAGTTCGGCCGCAACCTCATGTGGTTGAAGTGCGGCGAGTCGAGCCTTCTCGTGGACGTCGGCGTTTCGTTCCCGGACGAGACGTTTCCGGGGATCGACCGGATCGCCCCCGACCTCTCCGCGCTGGAAGGCGCCCGGATCGACGCGGTGCTCCTCACCCACGGCCACGAGGACCACATCGGCGCGCTGCCGCTCCTGCGGGAAGTCTCCCATGCTCCCGTTTACGGCTTCCCGTTCACGCTCGCGCTGGCCCGGCGGCGGCTGGAGGAGGCGGACGCGCCCGTCGACGGGCTCCACGAGATGAGCCCGCGGGAGGAAGCCCGCGCCGGCGAGTTTCGCTTCACGTTCTTTCGCGTTTCCCACTCGGTGCCCGACTCGGCGGCGATCCTGATCGAGGCGGGGGGCCGGCGGATCCTCCACTCCGGCGACTTCAAGCTGGATCCGGACCCGCCCGACGGGGAGACGACTGACCACGAAGGCATCGCGGCCGCGGCCGAGGCCGGAATCGACCTCGCGCTCGTGGACTCGACCAACGCCGAGCGTCCGGGCCGCGCCGAGTCCGAGCGCCTCGCCGGGACCGGGCTGGCTGCGGCGTTCGCCCAGGCCCCGCGCCGGATCATCCTGACGACCTTTTCGAGCCACGTCGCCCGCATCTCCCAGTCGCTGGAGGCGGGCTTCCGCTTGCGCCGCAGCGCGGCCTTCCTGGGCCGCAGCATCCGGGCGGTCGTGGAGATCGCCCAGCGGTTTCGCCGGCTCTCGCTCCCCTCGGGAGGCGTCGTTTCCGCCCAGGATCTCGCCACGTTTCCGCGGGAACGGATCCTCTGCTTCATCTCGGGAAGCCAGGGCGAGCCGTATTCGGCGCTCTACCGTCTCGCGCTCGACGAGCACGCGGACCTCCGGATCCTGCCCGAGGACCTCGTCATCTTCTCCGCGCGCACGATCCCGGGCCACGAACGCTCGGTCAACCGGGTCACCGACCACCTCGTGCGCCGCGGCGCGCGGGTGCTGCGCGAGGCGGACCCTCCCGTGCACGTCTCGGGCCACGCTCACCGCGAGGACATCGCCGACTGGTTGAAGCTCGTCCGGCCCCGGGCGGTGCTCCCCGTTCACGGAGAGCGCAGGATGCTCGTGGCGGCGGCGGACGTCGCGCGGCAGGCGGGCGTCCCGGCGGACCGGATCCCGCTTCTCGACAACGGCGACCGGCTGACGCTGTCGGACGACGGGCTCTCGATCCAGCGCGGCGCGGCCCCGGCCGGGCGGATCTACCTCGATGCGCGGCCCGAGCTCGTCGAGGCGGCGGTGGTGCGCGACCGGCGGCAGCTCGCCGAGGAGGGGTTCGTCGTCGTGTTCGTTCCCTCGGACACGCGCTCGGGCGAGATCACGGTGGTGTCGCGGGGCGTGGCGCTGGCCGAGGAGGAGATCGCCGAGGAGGTGCGCCGGGCCGCGCGGGCCGTTCTGACCCGCGCGACGCCGGAAGAGCGCGCCGACCCCGAATGGGTGCGGGCGGAGATCGCCCTGGCCGCCAAGCGCGCCTGCCGCCGGGCCTTCGACCTGCGCCCGGTCATCGTCCCGGTGATCGCCTGAAATCCGATCGATTCGTGGGCCCGTAAGGGTGCTAGAGTTCCTCGAGATTTCGAGGGCGGACAAAACTTAATTGGAGGGGCGACATGAGGAAGAAGTCTGTTCTAGGTCTGGCCGGGCTCCTGTTGGTGTCTTTCTCGATGGTGGCGCAGAACGCCAGCAAGTCGGCGTCGTCGAGCGGCCCCACGCTCTACAAGCGTCTCGGGGGGTACGACGCGATCGCGGCGGTCTCGGACGATTTCATAGGGCGGATGGCCGCGGACAAACAGCTGCAGCGCTTCCTGGTCGGTCTGAGCGACAACTCGAAAGGACACCTGAGGCAGCTTGTCGTGGACCAGCTCTGCGCGGCGACCGGCGGCCCCTGCATCTACATCGGGCGTGACATGAAGACGGCGCACAAGGGACTGGGAATCACCGGCTCCGACTGGGACCTCGCCGTCAAGTATCTGGTGGAGTCGTTGGACAAGTTCAAGGTTCCGGAGAAGGAGAAGTCCGAGCTGCTCACGATCGCCGGCTCGCTCAAGGGCGACATCGTCGAGAAGCCGTAAGCACATTGGGCTGGAGGGGCGGGCCTCGCGCCCGCCCGTCCCTGGTTTCACCGCCCCTCGTTCATCCTGCGCGCCTGGGCGACGCCCAGCCGGATGACCCCGTACACGACGACGCAACAGAGAAAGTCGATCGCCAGCCCCAGGTCGAACCGCCACGGCTGGTGCTGCAGCGACGCCGGGAAATCCGGGTAGAGAACCAGGAAATAGATCGCGTTGCCCGCGAGGATCGCCGCCGTGTATTCGACCCACCGGCGAGGGGTCATCCCGAGAGCGCCCACACCCGCATTCTGTCTTTCGGGAAGGGACCGGGCAATGCCGCCGATCAAAGCCCGAAATAGACCTTCCTGTGCAGGAGACTGCTCTCGTGGCCGATCACGAAGATCTCGATGCCCGGAGCGTCGCCGAGGAAGAGCCGCGGCCGGCGGACGCCTGGAGGCAGGTCGAAGACGAAGGTCGTCGTGTAGGACTCGCCGGGGCGCAGCGAGCGGTTGAGCGGGGTCTCCTCCAGCGAGGAGGGCGGGTAGCGGTTCCCATCGTCGTCCAGCGCGTAGACGACTCGGGGATTGGGCGTCAGCGGAGCATCGCCGCGGAAGGGGGCGATGGTCTTCTCGTCGAACCAGGTCCGGACCGTCGCGATGGTCCGGGCGGGGACGGCCGCGCCTTCGGCCCTTCTCGCGGACTCCTCCAGCGAGTAGGCGAGGTGGCAGTCGATCTCGCAGAAGTACTTGCGGTCGCCTCTCCCGAGGACCCTCTCGGGGCTGGCCAGCGAGACGGCGACCAGGGTCCCCAGGTAGAGGGCCGCGGCGCAGGCCGCCGTGATCGCCGCCTTTCCCGCCAGGCGCCGCTTGCCGTGTGCGAACGCCACGATCGAAGCGATCCCGAGCGCCGCGAGAACGAACGCCGTGCCGAGAAACGCCAGCACCGCGACGGCGGACGGAACCGGGAGCTCCGGGACGAAGTAACTTTGCGTCATAAAGTAGCGCTCCAAAATTTTTTCAGCGGATCCTTCCGCGGCCGACCAGCGCCGCGAGATGGGCCACGTACTTCTCGAAAGCGCGCTTGCCTTCCGCCGTGAGCCGGTACTCGGTCTTCGGCAGCCGTCCCTCGAAGGACTTAGCGCACGCCAGGTAGCCGGCCTCTTCGAGCTTCCTCGCGTGGACCGACAGGTTGCCGTCGGTCGTCCCGAGGAGACCCTTCAGCTCATTGAAGGACAGCTTCTCGTTCACCGCGAGCGTGGAGACGATCGCGAGGCGTACCCGTTCGTGGATGACGCGGTCCAGGTCCGGGAGCGCTTTGCGGGCGGGAGGCCCCGCCGCGCCGGGTTTTGGGGCGTGCGACTTCTCGGCGAGGCTCCGGGCCATGCGGTCAGCCTCCGTACCTGCGGGCGATCAGGACGCCGAAGACGATCTGGAGAACCCCGAACCCCGCCGCGAGGAAGGCGGTTCCCCAGGACGGCGGGCAGAAGAGGCAGATCGCCCCAAGCAGCATGAACCCGATTCCCATCACGGGCACGATGCGGACCGAGAAAGCGCCGCCGGCCACGACGGCGGTGCCGTAGAGGAGGAGCCAGATCCCCGGCAGGAGGGCCGTTTGGCCTGCGCGCTGGAGCGCCAGCGTCGTCAGCGCCCCGGCGGCGAGCGGCGGGGAGAGCGTCAGCAGGAACCGCCGCGCCGGACCGGCGAAGAGAGGGATGCCGAAACGCCGCGCCTTGGCCGTGATGGTCCAGGCCCCGATGGCGACCGCCAGGAACGCCTCCGCGAGCCAGATGCCCAGCCACTCGTCGGCGCTCTTCGCCTTCGTGGAAATCCCGGCGGCGGTCAGTGCGCTCACTCCCATGACCGCGCCTCCCCACCCCGGGACCGCGGTGAAGGAGGAGGCGCGCTCCATTGTTTCGCGGATGAACCGGAGGTTGTCGATCGCGCGCGAGCCTAGCTCCGCGGGATCGGGGACGGATCTTAGCGGCCGCTTCTCCACGCGGGAATCGTAGAGAAGGGAAGTCTCTGCGTCAAGTACTTTTCAGTGCAAAGCTTGTCGTCAGGGCTTCCCGTCCTCGAAGAGGCCCCACTGTTCTCCCGGACGCGAGAAGCCCTGGGATGAGGCCGTTCCCGCGTTTTCCTCTTCGCCGTCGTCCTCGTTAAACCCAAGACGCCGGCACTCGAGATCGAAAAGAGAGTGGATCGCGTCCCAGCGAGGACCCTGGCCGTGCATCCGCTCGTGAAAGCGGGAGTCGTTGAACCTTCCGCCGCGGACCTGCTGGATCGCGCTCCAGATCTTGCCGGCCCGCGCGGGGAAGGCCTGCTCGAGCCTTTCCTTGAAGACCGGGAGAGTCTGGCCGGACAGGCGGACGAGCGTCATGAAGGCGCTCGTGGCCCCGGCCGCGCGGGCCCGTTGAAGGATCGAGGAGATCTGGTTGTCGTTCAGTCCGGGAATCACCGGGGCGACACCGACTCCGGTTCGAATGCCCGCCTCGGACAGGATCCGGAGGGTCTCGAAACGCTGCGAGGGAGGGCTCGTTCCCGGCTCGATCGCCCTGGACATCTCGTCGTCGCCGATGGGGATGCTCAGCGACACCGAAACGGAGGTTTCTTTCGACATCCGGGCGAGCAGCTCCGCCTCCCGCCTCACGAGCGCCCCCTTCGTGATGATCGCGACGGGGTTGCGAAACTCCGCGCAGACCTCCACGCACTTTCGCGTCAGCTCGTAGACCGCCTCGAGCGGCTGGTAGCAGTCGGTGTTCCCCGAAAAGACGATGACCTCGCCCTTCCACGACCTCCGGGAGATCTCCTTCCGCAGCAGCTCCGGAGCGTTGACCTTCACGACGATCTTCCGATCGAAATCCGTCCCAGCCCCGAACCCCAGGTACTCATGGCTCGTCCGCGCGTAGCAGTAGGCGCACGCATGAAAACATCCACGGTAGGGATTGACGCTCCAGCGGAAGCCCACGTCGGGGCTTTCGTTTTCGGCGAGGATCGAGCGAGGCTCCTCTTCGAAGATCTCCAGTCTGGCTTCGGGCGGGTCGCCCAGCCAGTCGACGTAGGTGGATTCCCAGGGGTTCGGAGGGTTGGAGACGGGTTTGACCATGGAGGCGTAAATATAGCGTAAGCGGGCACTCGAGCTATTCCGGCGCAAGTGTCCGTCCCGAGCGAACGCGCGGGATCTAGCTACCGGAGTCCGGTGGCTTCGCGGACGAGCCGCATGGTTTCCCGGGCCTCGGTGCGGGCCCTTTCGGCGCCCCTGCGGAGGGCGTCCTCGACGATGCTGGGGTGGCGCTCCAGCTCTTTGCGCCTGGCTCGCGCGGCCGCGAAATGGGCGTCGATCCTGGCGAGGAGCATCTTTTTGACCTCGCCGTAACCCAATCCGCCTTTTCGGTAGCGAGCCGCGAGCGCCTCCCTCTCGGCGTCGTCCGCGAAGAGGGAGTACAGCGCGAAGAGGTTGTCGTTGTCCGGGTCTTTCTCCGCCTCGACGGGGGTCGAATCGGTCACGATCCTCATCACGGAGTTCTTCAGCGCCGAGCCCTCGGCGAAGATCTCGATGGTGTTCCCGTAGGACTTGCTCATCTTCTTGCCGTCAAGGCCCGGGACGGTCGGAGCCTTGTCGAGGCGAGCCTCGGGAAGCGGAAAGACCCGCGAGTAGGTCGTGTTGAAGGAGCCGGCCATGTCGCGGGTCATCTCGATGTGCTGGACCTGGTCCTGGCCGACCGGAACCACGTTGGAGCGGTAGATCAGGATGTCGGCCGCCATCAGGACCGGGTAGAAGAAGAGGCCCGCGCTGGGAGAGATGCCCTTGGCGATCTTGTCCTTGTAGGAATGGGCGCGCTCGAGAAGCCCCATGCCCGTGACCGTCGAAAGGATCCAGGCCAGCTCCGTGACCTCCGGGATGTCCGACTGGCGGAAGAACGCCGTCCGCTCCGGGTCCAGGCCCAGCGCCAGGTAATCGAGAGCGACGGCGCGGACGTTCTCGGAGAGCTCCCGGCGGTCCTGGATCGTCGTCAGCGCGTGGTAGTCGGCGATGAAGTAGAAGCACTCGCCCTCGTCCTGGAGCCCGATGTGCTGGCGGATCGCGCCGAAGTAGTTCCCGAGGTGGAGCTTCCCCGAGGGCTGGACGCCCGAGAGGATGCGGGGGCGGCGTGGGGTCATGCGGCAGGATTGTACGGGGAGATTTGTGATTTGTGATTTGTGATCAGGGCTGTAAAGTTCGCCCACCAGAAAATCAGGAGGGGAGATGAGAAGGATTCGGTTCGCCACCGCGCTTGTTCTCTCGATGTCGGCCATCGCGATTTCCGTCTCGGCGAGGCAGGCCACGCCGGCCCCGAAGGGGACCCCGTCGCCGGCGGCGGAGCATCACGAACGCTCGCCCCAGGACATCTTCAAGGTCTACCCGCTCGGAGGCGGCGTCCACGCCCTCTTCGGACGGGGCGGCAACGTCGGCTTCTTCGTCGGGCCCGACGCCGTCCTCGTCATCGACTCCGAGTTCAAGGACATCGCCCCGGGCATCGTCGAGCAGATCAAGAAAGTCTCCGACAAGCCGATCAAGTTCCTCCTGAACACCCACCACCACGGCGACCATGTCGGAGGCAACGAGGTCTTCAAGCAGTTCGCGATGATCGTGGCCCACGACAACGTCCGCAAGCGGATGCTCTCGTCGCCCACCGACATCCAGCGGGACTACCCGGCGATGATCGAGTCGGCGAAGAAGGCCGGCAACGAGCAGATGGTCAAAGCCCTCACCGAACAGCTCGAGTGGGCGAGGAAGGTCCGGATCGAGGAGATCCCGGCGCCGATCATGACGTACGACTCGGAGCTGAGGATCTACATGGGAGACGAGACGATCCAGGTCTGGCACCTGCCTCCCGCGCACACCGACGGCGACAGCGTCATCTATTTCGAGAAGGCGAAGGTCCTCCACATGGGGGACGACCTCTTCAACAAAGTCATCCCCTTCATCGACGTCAAGAGCGGCGGCTCGGTGAAGGGCTATCTCGCGGCGCTGGACAAGGTCCTGGCGAAGGTCCCGGCCGACGCGAAGGTCATCCCGGGGCACGGCGAGGTCACCGACATCGCGGGGATCAAGGCCTTCCGGCAGTACATCGCGGACGTCCTCGACGCCGCCCAGAAGGCGAAATCCGCCGGCAAGTCGAAAGAGGACTTCCTCAAGGACGTGGACCTGCCGGCCTACAAGGACTACGGCGGCTACAAGGACCGCTTCAAGGCGAACGCCGGCTCCGCCTACGACGAAGTACGCTAGAGAGACTCGACCAGGGCGTCGATTCTCTTTCGCAGGTCGTCCCGCGTCTCGACGAACCGTTCGTAGCGGCGGACCGGGTCCGGCTCGAAGGACGGATCCTCGATGGTCCAGTGATCGATCCGTTTAGCGCTGGGCCAGACCGGGCAGTCCTGGGCGGCGGAGTCGCAGACGGTGATGACCGCGTCGAGCTCCTCGTCGAGGAACTCCCTGGCGTCCTTCGAGCGAGCGCCGGCGATGTCGGACCCGAGCTCGGCCATGACCGTCACGGCGAGGGAGTGAACGCCGAACGCCGGACGGGACCCGGCGGAGACGGCGTCGAGAACGTCGGAGTGGTCCAGCCGGGCCAGCGCCTCGGCGATCTGGCTTCGCGCCGCGTTGCCGGTGCAGAGGAAGAGGACACGTTTCTTTCCGGTCACCCCGGGAACGTAGCACGACGGGGGTAGGTCCTTCGCTTCGCTCAGGATGACAAGGGATCCTGAGAGGCGGAAAAGGGGAAAGTCCTTTCCTTTAAAGAGTTTTGGTCCGATAATGGATGGGATTGGCCGAAGGTAGCTTCTGGCGCGGACGGATCGCGGGCGAAGTCTTCGGGGTCCTCCTCGTCTTCGCGGCCGTGCTGGCGGCGCTGGCCCTCGTTTCCCACGATCCCCGGGACCCCAACCTCTTTTCGCTGACCGCCGGCGGCCAGGCGGCCTCGCCCAACAACTGGATCGGGGGGTTCGGGGCCTCCCTTTCCGCCGCCCTTTACGCCGTCATCGGCCTCGCGGCGTGGGGACTGCCGCTGCTGCTCTTCGTGCTGGGTTACCGCATGTTCCGCCAGCGCCCGGTGGAAAGCCCGGCGACCAAGACGATCGGCTTCTTCCTGCTCTTTCTCTCGATCCCGGCGCTGCTGTCCCTCGGCCTGGGCAGGAGGCAGCTCTTCGGCGAGGAGGCGGAGGCGGGAGGCGTCGTTGGTCGGGCCGTCGCGGAAGCGGTCCGGTCCAGGCTGGGAACGACGGGCGCCGTGCTTCTGGCGGCGGCGCTGCTCTTGATCGCGATCCCGCTCTCGACGCAGCTCTCCCTGGCCGACGTCTTCTCCGGGCTCCGGATCCGGTTCGCGGGCCTCTGGAGCCGTGCGACGGTCGCCTGGGTCCGCCGGCGCGACAAGAGGACCAAGGAGAGGCTCAAGAGGCGCGTCGTGGCCAAGCACCTCGAGAAGGCCCGGCGCGAGCCGGTCACGCTCTCGGAGGTCCCTTTCGTGGCGGAGGAAGGCCTCCCGACTGTTCGGGAAATGCCGGGGCCCGGAGGTTTCTCCATCCGCAGGACCACGGCACCTGCCGCCCCGGTGGCCCAGGCCTCGGCCGCGCCGGCCGAGCCGCCGCCTCCCCGTCCGGCGAGGAAGGAGCCGCAGCCGCGGCTGCCGCTCGTCGGGATCGACGGCTACCCGTACCCCGAGGTCGGGGTCCTCGACAAGCACGAGGCCCGGGGCGTCGTGGACCGCAAGATCCTCGCTGAGACCGGCAGGACCATCGAGGCGAAGTGCCGGGAATTCGGCGTGGATGGCGACATCGTCGAGTACCACCCCGGACCGGTCGTCACGACCTACGAGTTCCGGCCGTCGGCAGGCATCAAGGTCAACCAGGTGATGAACCTCTCCGAGGACCTCGCGCTGACGCTGTCGGCCGAGTCGATCCGGATCGAGCGGCTGCCGGGCCGGGCGAGCGTCGGCATCGAGGTCCCCAACCCCGGCGGGGGCGAGATCATCTCGCTTCGCGACGTCATCGAGTCCGAGAAGTTCAAGAGCTCGCCCTCGCTGCTGACCCTCGCCCTCGGCAAGGACATCCACGGCGAGCCGGTCGTGGACGACCTGCGCAGCATGCCGCACCTGCTGATCGCCGGGACGACCGGCTCCGGAAAGAGCGTCGGCATCAACGCGCTCTTGACCTCCGTCCTCTTCAAGGCGCGGCCGGACCAGGTCAAGCTGATCCTCATCGACCCGAAGATGGTGGAGCTGGAGATCTACGAGCACCTCCCGCACCTTCTGACGCCGATCATCATCGACCCCCGCAAGGCGGCCAACGCGCTGAAGTGGGCGGTCGGCGTGATGGAGGACCGCTTCCAGACGCTCTCGGACGTCGGCGAGGTCCGCAACGCGGAACAGTACAACGCGGCGATCCGGGACCCCGACGTCGTCAAGCGTGTGCGCGCGGAGCACGACGACCCGGATTTCAAGCTCGAGCCGATGCCGCTGATCGTCATCGTCATCGACGAGCTGGCCGACCTCATGATGACCGCCCCCAAGGAGGTCGAAGAAGCGATCGTCCGGCTGGCGCAAAAGGCCCGCGCCGTCGGGATCCACCTCGTCGTCGCGACGCAGCGGCCGTCCGTGGACGTCCTGACCGGGTTGATCAAGGCGAATCTCCCGTCGCGGATCGCGTTCAAGGTCTCTTCGCGGATCGATTCGCGGGTGATCCTCGACGGCAACGGGGCGGAGAGGCTGCTCGGCCGCGGCGACATGCTCTTCCTGGCTCCCCGGACCTCGCGATTGATCCGCGTCCACGGCGCGTTCGTCTCGGTCCAGGAGACTGCCCGGCTGGTCAAGCGGCTGCGGCAGCTCGGCAAGCCGCAGTACGACGAGGCCGTGACCAGGGAGCAGATCGACGTCGCGGAGCGGGAAGGGTCCGAGGGAGACGACGCGGATCCCCTGTACGACGAGGCCGCCCGGCTCGTCGTGCGAGAGAAGATGGCCTCGATCTCCTTCCTCCAGCGCCGGATGGGCGTCGGATTCTCCCGGGCCGGGAAGCTCATCGACATGATGGCGCGCGACGGGCTGCTCGGCCCGCAGCGGGGATCCAAGCCCCGCGAGGTGCTCGTGTCGGAGGACTACTTCGAAGAGGTGGACCGGCAGCCTCGATGAGCCCGGCCAGCCTCGTTCTCCTCGCCGCGGCGGTCGCGGCGCCGGCCGTCGCTTTTCTCGTCTACCGGCTCGCGCGCGGACTCGGTTTCCTGGACCCTCCCGCCGACAAGCAGCACGAGTACCGCCGGACGATCGTCGTGGCGGTCTACGCCCTCCTCCTATTCCTTCCGGTCCTCTTCTACGGTTTCGGGAAGCGCTGGCCGGGAGCCTGGGGCCTTTTCGGCATCGCCACGGGCCTCGCCCTCGCCGTGACCAGCGCCGTCGCGATCCGCTCCGCCTTCGTCCTCTGGAGGATCCGTCACCCGAAAACCCGCCTCTAGAATGACGGGATGCGGGCCGTTTTTTTCGGAACTCCCGAATTCGCGGCGCCGTCTCTGGCCGCGCTGAGGGGGGCGGGGTTCGAGGTCCCGCTCGTCCTGACCCAGCCGGACCGGCCGGTGGGGCGACGCTCGACGCCGGTGCCTTCTCCGGTGGCGCGCCTGGCGGCGGATCTCGGCATTCCCGTCGAAAAACCGGAGCGGCTGCGAGGCAACGCCGCCCTTTTCGACGCGATCCGCCGGCTCTCTCCCGACGCGGGAGTCGTGGTCGCGTACGGGAAGATCCTTCCCGGCGAGCTGCTGGAAATCCCCCACCTCGGGTTCGTCAACGTCCACGCGTCCCTGCTTCCGAAGTTCCGGGGAGCGTCGCCGGTCGCGGCGGCGATCCTCGCGGGGGAGAAGGAGACCGGCGTCACGACGATGCGGGTCGTCGAGGAGCTGGACGCCGGGCCGGTCTACCTCACGCGCAAGGTCCCGATCGGTCCGGGCGAGGACGCCGCGGCCCTGTCGAAGCGCCTGGCCGAGCTCGGCGCGCCGCTCCTCGTCGAGACGCTCCGCGGGCTGGAGGCCGGGACCCTTCGAGCGGCGCCGCAGTCGGGCGAGCCCTCCTTCTGCCGGACGATCCGGCGCGAAGACGGCGAGATCGACTGGACGCGGGACTCCGGCGATCTGCTACGCCGGCTGCGGGCCTACGCGCCATGGCCCGGCCTCTTCACGTTCCTCGGCGAGGAGCGCGTCAAGGTCCTCGATCTCGCGCCCGGCCCTTCGGGACGCGGCGAGCCGGCCGGCAGCGTCTGGGTGGAAGACGGCCGTCCGTTCGTGTCCGCGGGGGGCGGCTCCTCCGTCGAGCTCCGATCCCTTCAGCGGGCCGGGCGGCAGCCGGTCACCGGCGCGGAGTTCGCCCGGGCGGCCAAGCTGCCCGTCGCGTTCGGCCGCGCACCCGCCTGATGGCGCGCGCCGTCTCGCCGGCCCGCCGCCGCGCGGTCGCCGTCCTGCGGGAGATCCTCGAGAAGTCCGGGCGCTCCAACCTCCTCCTGGCGGAGAAGTCCCGTGACCTCGCGCCTCCCGACGCTGACCTCCTTCGCGCGATCGTCCTCGGCGTCCTGCGCCACAAGACCGCGCTCGACGCGGAGATCGCCTCCGTCTCCCGCGTGCCGCTTCCCCGTCTGGCGCCCAACCTTCGGGAGATCCTGGAGGTGGGCCTGTTCCAGGTTCGCCACCTCGACCGCGTTCCCGCCTACGCGGCGGTGGACGATGCCGTCTCCCACGCGAAGGCAAGAGGCGGAACCGGGGCCGGCGGTCTGGTGAACGCCATCCTCCGGAACCTGCTTCGCAGGCCGCCGGAAATCCGAAATCCGAAGTCCGAAATCCGAAACGCGGGCCCGGAGCGGCTCGCCGTCCACTACTCCCATCCGAAGTTCCTCGTCGAGCGCTGGCTCGAGCGCTTCGGAGCGCAAACGACCGCAGGCATTCTCGACGCCGACAATGCCCCTTCCGCTCTCGACCTCATGACGAATCCCCGCCGGGGCGATCGGGAATCGCTCCGCGCCGCCCTCGCCGCCGAGGGCGTGGAGACGGCCGTCTCCCCGCTTTCGCCGCTGGCTCTCTCCGTCGTCTCGGGCAATCCCCTGCGCTCGCCCCTCTTCGCGGCGGGGCGCTTCACGGTCCAGGACGTCGGCTCGCAGCTTCTTCCGCTTCTTCTGCCGCCGGGCGAGCTCCTCGTGGATCTCGCCGCGGCGCCGGGTGGTAAGTCCTTCTCGGCCGTTCTTCACGGCCGGGTGAAACGCTCGATCGCGCTCGACTCCTCCTCGCCGCGCCTGCGGCTTCTGTTGGAAAACCGCTCGCGCCTGGACGTGCCCGAGGTCGCCGCGGCGGCCGGCGACGTCCTTGCCCCGCCCCTCGCCGCCGGCCTCTCCGATCGCGTGCTCTTCGACGCGCCGTGCAGCGGCACGGGGACCCTTCGCAAGAACCCGGAGATCCGGTACCGGGTCACGCCGGAGGCGATCGAGCGTCTTTCGCGGGCTCAGGAATCCGGCCTCGAATCCGCGGCGAGCCTGCTCGCGCCGGGCGGCTACCTCCTCTACTCCACCTGCAGCCTCGAGCTCGAGGAGAACGAGCGCGTCGTCGAGCGGGTCCTTGCGAGGTCCGCGGAGATCCGGCCGGCGGCGATCGAGGCTCCCGAAGCCCTGCGGACTTTGGTCTCGGGTCACCGGTTCCGGATCCTGCCGGGTCCGACGACCGACGGGTTCACGGCGCATCTGATCCGGCGCGCGCCGGCGGGCTAGAATCGCCGCCCCGTGGCTCGACAGAACGTCCCGCCTCTCGACCTGACCCGCTACGACGAGGAGTTGAAGCGCGAGATCTCCCGCCGCGTGTTGGAGGTTTTCGAGACCGGCCGGTTCATCCTGGGCCCGGCCAACGAGGACTTCGAGAAGGCCTTCGCCGCAGAGATCGGGTCAGCCCACGCGATCGGAGTCTCCTCGGGAACCGATGCGCTCTTAGTCTCGCTGATGGCGCTCCGGATCGGCGACGGGGACGAGGTCATCACGACGCCCTTCACGTTTTTCGCTTCGGCGGGGGTCGCCGCGCGCCTCTGCGCCCGGCCGGTGTTCGTGGACATCGAGCCGGACACCTTCGGCATGGAGCCGGACAGGCTCGAGGCGGCGATCACCCCGCGTACGAAGGCGATCCAGCCCGTGCACCTCTACGGGCAGTGCGCGGAGATGACGCCGATTCTCGAGATCGGGAAGCGGCGCGGCGTCCCGGTCGTCGAGGACGCATGCCAGGCGGTCGGCGCGAGCTACGGCGGCCGCCAGGCGGGAACGATGGGGCGGATGGGGGCGTTCTCGTTCTATCCGACGAAGAACCTCGGCGGGGCGGGGGACGCGGGCGCGGTCGTGACGGATGACGAGGAGACGGCGAGGCTCCTGCGCAGCCTGCGCCTCCACGGCGAGACGACGAGGTATCACCACTCGCGGGTGGGAGGGAACTTCCGCATGGACGCGCTGCAGGCGGCGGTGCTGGCGGCGAAGCTGCCGCGGTTGAAGGCGTGGAACGAGCGGCGGCGGGCGATCGCGGCGAGGTACGGCGAGCTCCTCGGGGCCGCGGAGCGAGAGGGGAAGGTCGCGCTGCCGAAGGAGGCTGCCGGGCGGCGGCACGTCTACCACCAGTACGTCGTTCGGGTCGCGAACCGGGACGCCGTCCGAGAGAAGCTGTCGGCGGCGGGTGTGGGGACGTCCGTGTTCTACCCGGTCCCGCTGCACCTGCAGGAGTGCTTCCGGGAGCTCGGGCATCGCGAGGGGGCGTTCCCCGTCGCCGAGAAAGCGGCGAAGGAGGTGCTCGCGCTGCCGATCTTCGCGGAGATGCGGGACGACGAGGTGGAGAGCGTGGCGGAGGCGCTGGTCGAGGCGGTGGCGTAGAGAGCCGAACGCGGCTCAACGACCGAGATCCTTCGGTCGCTTCGCTTACCTCAGGTTGACAAGGCAAGCTCCTGGGGCCCCGGTCGTGTCGTAGGGGAGGGTGGCGAACCCGCCGCATGTCGCGTCCCTCGGCCGCTGGCGCGGCCGACGACGCTCGGTACGTCCCTCCCGCCCGGTGGTGCTCTCTGGGAATCAGCGGGTGAGTGAAAGAGGCTCGAATCTCCGCTCGGCGGGATCTCGAGTCGCTTCCCTGGCCACCAGCGCCACGTCGGCTTCGACCATCATTCGGACGAGGCCCCGGAAGTCCACGGTGGGCTTCCAGCCCAGCTCCGTCGTCGCGCGGCGGGGGTTGGCGACGAGCGAGTCCACGTCTGCCGGGCGCGAGAGGGCCGGGTCCATCGAGACGTGCCGCCTCCAGTCGAGGTCCAGGATCCGGAACGCCTCCTCGACGAACTCGCGCACCGAGTGGCTCTCGCCGGTCCCGATGACGAAGTCACGCGGCTCGTCCTGCTGGAGCATCATCCGCATCGCGCGGACGTAGTCGCCCGTGTAGCCCCAGTCCCGTCGGGCGTCGAGGTTGCCCAGGCGCAGGGTCTTCTGGAGCCCCGCGGCGATCCGAGCGACCGAGAGCGTGATCTTGCGAGTCACGAACTCGGTTCCCCTGCGGGGTGACTCGTGGTTGAACAGGATTCCCGAGACGGCGTAGAGGCCGTAGGACTCGCGGAAGTTGACCGTGATCCAGTGGCCGTAGAGCTTGGCGACCCCGTAGGGGCTGCGCGGCTGAAACTTGGTCTCCTCGTCCTGGGGCGCGGTCTCGACGTTGCCGAACATCTCCGAGGAGGAGGCCTGGTAGAACCGGATCTTCGGGTCCACGATCCGGATCGCGTCGAGCAGCCTCGTGACGCCGAGCCCGTTGAACTCGCCGGTCAAGACCGGCTGGGAGAACGACGCCGGCACGAAGGACTGCGCCGCGAGGTTGTAGACCTCGTGCGGGCGGATCTCGCGAAGCGCCGAGACGAGCGAGGTCTGGTCCAGCAGGTCGCCGTTGACGAGCTCGATGTCGTCCAGGAGGTGAGCGATCCGCTCGTGGCTGCGTTCGCTCGCGCGCCGCACGAGGCCGTGGACGCGGTAACCCCTCTCCAGCAGGTGCTCGGCGAGGTACGATCCGTCCTGCCCGTTGATCCCGGTGATCAGTGCCCGGCGCGGTTCCACGAGCGCCGGAGTATATCAAGCCATTCCAGATCAATCGGTTACCGGGTGGGTGGAAACGGTCCGCCGCCTGCTAGCACTCGTCGTCGAGGAGTGCTAATATCCGCCTCCCGATTTTTTTGAAGTTTGGTGGGTGTAATCCCGAAAACCGCAGGAGGAAAAGGAATGAAGATTCGACCGCTTTACGACCGGATTCTCGTCAGGAGGCTGGAGCCTCAGGAGATCAAGAAGGGGGGCATCATCATCCCCGACACCGCCAAGGAGAAGCCGATGGAGGCCGAAGTCGTCGCCGTCGGCAAGGGCAAGGTCAACGAGGAAGGCAAGCAGTTCCCGCTCGACGTCAAGAAGGGGGACCGCATCCTCATCGGCAAGTACGCCGGGACCGAGATCAAGATCGACGACGAAGAGCACCTGATCCTTCGCGAGGAGGAAGTGCTCGCCGTTGTCGAAAAGTAGCCCGAGAAGTAGCCCGAGAGGAAAAGGAGAAAACAGCAAATGGCAGCGAAAACGATTTCGTACGGCGAGGAGGCGCGGCAGCGCATCCTCCACGGCGTCAACAAGCTGGCCGACGCCGTCAAGGTCACCCTCGGCCCGAAGGGCCGCAACGTCGTCATCGAGAAGAAGTTCGGTTCCCCGACGATCACCAAGGACGGCGTGACCGTCGCCAAGGAGATCGAGCTCCAGGATTCGCTGGAGAACATGGGCGCGCAGATGGTCCGCGAGGTCGCCTCGAAGACCTCCGACGTGGCCGGCGACGGCACGACGACCGCGACCGTGCTCGCGCAGGCGATCTACCGCGAGGGGATCAAGAACGTCACCGCCGGCGCCAACCCGATGGAGTTGAAGCGCGGCATCGACTCCGCCGTCAAGGCGGCCGTCGAGTCTCTCGACAAGCTCTCCAAGCCGGTCGAGGGCAAGGACATCGCCCACGTCGGGACGATCTCGGCCAACAACGACTCCGAGATCGGACGGATCATCGCCGAGGCGATGGACAAGGTCGGCAAGGACGGCGTGATCACCGTCGAGGAGGCCAAGGGCCTCGAGACGACGCTGGAAGTGGTCGAGGGAATGCAGTTCGACCGCGGCTACCTCTCGCCCTACTTCATCACTGACGCCGAGAGGATGGAGTGCGTCCTCGAGAACGCCAAGGTTCTCCTCTTCGAGAAGAAGATCTCGAACATGAAGGACCTGCTCCCGATCCTCGAGCAGATCGCCAAGCAGGGCAAGCCCCTCCTGATCGTCGCCGAGGAAGTCGAGGGCGAGGCGCTCGCGACGCTCGTCGTCAACAAGCTCCGCGGCACGCTCCAGGTCTGCTCCGTGAAGGCCCCCGGCTTCGGCGATCGCCGCAAGGCGATGCTCGAGGACATCGCGATCCTCACGGGCGGCAAACTGATCTCCGAGGACCTCGGCATCAAGCTCGAGAACGTCAAGTGGGAGGACCTCGGCGACGCCAAGAAGGTCACCGTGGACAAGGACAACACGACAGTCGTCGTGGACGACCGCTCCAAGAAGAAGCAGGAGGCGATCGCGGGCCGCGTCAAGCAGATCCGGACCCAGATCGAAGAGACGACCTCCGACTACGACCGCGAGAAGCTTCAGGAGCGCCTGGCCAAGCTCGTGGGCGGCGTCGCCGTCATCAAGGTCGGCGCTTCCACCGAGACCGAGATGAAGGAGAAGAAGGCCCGCGTCGAGGACGCCATGCACGCGACCAAGGCGGCCGTCGAAGAGGGGATCGTCCCCGGCGGCGGCGTGGCCCTGCTGCGCGCCATCGAGAGCGTCAACAAGGTGGTGAACTCGCTGTCCGGCGACGAGAAGATCGGCGCGAAGATCGTGGTCCGCGCTCTCGAGGAGCCGACCCGCCAGATCGTGGCCAACGCCGGATCGGAGGGCTCGGTCATCATCAACGAGCTTCGCTCCAAGGGGGGCAACTTCGGCTTCAACGCCAACTCCGAGAAGATCGAGGACATGATCAAGGCCGGGATCATCGACCCGACCAAGGTCACCAAGAACGCGCTGCAGAACGCGGCGTCGATCGCCGGCCTCATGCTGACGACCGAGGCGATGGTCTCCGAGATCAAGGAGAAGGAGAAGCCAGCGGCCGGAATGCCGGGAGGCGCCGGCGGCATGGGCGGAATGTACTGATCGCATCCAGTTCCGACGGAAAGCCCCGGCGCGAGCCGGGGCTTTCTTTTTGCTAGACTGACGAAAATCACGAAGCCGGATCACTTTCGACGACAGCGGGGGCAAAGAGGGGCGTGAGCTCGGTCCCGCCCGCCGGCTTCGGCACCGTCCTGGTCGTGGACGACGACGAGCAGATCCGCGGGCTCATCGTCCGGCTGCTGCTTCCGATGGGCCACCGGATCCTGCAGGCGGGATCGGCCGAGGAAGCGCACGAGATGCTCGAGGCCGGGCCGGACCTCGTCCTGCTGGACATGCAGCTGCCTGGCAAGAGCGGCCACGAGCTGCTGGCGGAGATCCGTTCCAACCCCAGGACCCGCCTCGTCCCGGTCATCATGATCACGGGAGCCGCGACCCACGAGAGGAAGCTGAAGGCGATCGAGGCTGGCGTCACCGACTTCCTCGCCAAGCCCTTCTCGCCCGAGGAGCTCGCCGCGCGCGCCCGGGCCCTGCTGGAGCTGAAGTTCGTCACCGACGCGCTCGAGGACGCCGAGCAGGTCATCATCTCGCTGGCGCGCACGATCGACGCCCGGGACCGCTACACCTACGGCCACAGCGCCCGGGTCTCGCTCTACGCGGGGCTCCTGGGAGAGCGGATCGGGTTGGAGGAGCGCGCTCTCGCGGCGGTCCGGCGCGGCGGCCTCTTCCACGACTTCGGCAAGATCGCGGTCCGCGACGCCGTCCTGCTCAAACCCGCCAGGCTGACGGATTCGGAGTACTCCGAGATCAAGCGCCACCCGCGCGAGGGACGCGACCTGCTCCAGAACATGAAGACGCTCGCTCCCGCGATGGCCGTCGTCTACCACCACCACGAGAGGATGGACGGGTCGGGATACCCGGACGGCCTCGCCGGCGAGGCGATCCCCATCGCCGCCCGGGTAACGACGATCGCCGACGTCTTCGACGCCCTGACGACCGCGCGGGTCTACCGCGGCGCCCTCTCGCGGGAGGAGTCGCTCGACATCATGCGGGCGGAGGTTCGGAAAGGGTGGTGGGACGGCCGGATCCTGGACGAGTTCCTGGGAGTCCTGGAGACCCTTCCGGAAGACGACGAGCGCCTTCGCCTTCTCTCGACGCCTCGGACTTCCTGAAGAGGTCGAGGACCAGCAGGCGGCGCCTCTCGCGGCGGCGGCGAAATGCCAGCTCGAGGTCGTGGAGGCCGGGAGGGAGCGACGACACTTCGAGAATCGCGATTCCGAGGAAGCCCATCCCAGACCGCTCGCAGACCCAGTCCAGGAGGGGCCAGGGCTTCCCGTCGCAGGCAGCCGAGGGCTGCGGCTCGCGCCGCTTCAGCTCGACGGCGACGGCCGCCCGCTCCACCGCGGCGAGGTCGGCCTCCGCTGCATCGAGGCGCGCCACCTGGATCGGCCTTTCGATCGCGGAGGCAGGGTCGGGCGCTCCCTCGATCCGAAGCCGGAGCTGGTGGTGGCCTTCCGTCACGAACGGGATCGGAATCGAGCCGGCGAAGCGTCGGCGACGCCCGCGCGCGCCGACCCGGCCGACGAACGTCGCGTCGATGAAAACGTCCACGTGACGCTTGAAGAGCCGCGAGCCGCTCCCGGGAAGCGTCCCGGAGAGGTGGAGAGAATCCGCGACGGGCTCGCCGGGTGCGGGGCTCTGAAGCGAGAAGGCTCCTGTCCCGACCGTCGATTCGGGCGGCGCCGGGAACGACGGGGGAAAGAGGGGAGACCTCATGACCCGGCCGCTCTCGACGCATCCCGCGCAGCCGGGCGGGACTCGGCCGGCGGCGTGGTCGGCCCGGAGGCCGCGCCAGGCGCTCCCGTTCCAGACCTCGCCGAACGGGGTCTTCGCGACGCTGCCGAAGGGGGTGTCGTTGAAGCAGCACGTTCGCACTTCTCCGTCCGCGCTGACGTTGATCGTCTTCCACGGCTCGCTGCAGGGAAAGGGGAGGGCCGCGGGCGGGCGCCGCGCAGGCGACGCGGCCGCGGAGGGAAGGGTCTTCGGGCGCGGACGGAAGGAGAACTCCAGGCCATAGTGCCGCGCCCGCGACTGCGCCGCCGCGAAGATCCGGTCCGCCTCGGCCGGCGGAAAGCCGGCGAGGTCTTCGCGTGCGTAGACGGCCTCGAGGTCCGGGTGCGGGTAGTGGTAGAGCTTCTCGACGAAGACGCCGTCGGCGCCGCACTCCGCGCACAGGTCTACGAGCCGGGGGAGCTCGCGCAGGTTCGAGACCATGCCGACCATCGCGAGCATCACGCGCGGCCGGGCCCACCGGCGGCGGGCGTCGGTCAGGGCCTTGATTCCGCGGACCGCCTCCTCGAAGCGTCCCCCGATCCGGATCCGCTCGTAGGTCTCCTTCGTCGCGCCGTCGATCGAGACGGTCGCGCGGGTCAGGCCGGCGCGGGCGAGCGCGTCGGCCCGCGCGTCGGTCATCAGCGTCGCGTTGGTCGTGATCCACGTCTCGACACCCGCCGCGGAAAGTAGCGAGACGTAATGGAAGAGGTGCGGCGACAGCAGCGGCTCGCCCAGCCCGAAGAGGTGGGCGCGCTGGAGGCTGCGGAACGCGGGGTCGAGCCGCTCGAACATCTCGGGCGAGAGGAGCGCCGGCTGCCCCGACCCGGGCGCGTGGCGCGGGTCCACGACGATCGGGCACATCGGGCAGCGCAGGTTGCATCGGGCGGCGACTTCGATGTACGCCTCGATGGGCCCGGCGTCGAGGAGGGATTGCCCGCGCTCGAAGGACCGGGTCAGCGCGAGGACGTTGGCGAGCCGTCGGCCGTCCATGCGGGTTCTACGGCCGACTCCGCGGCCGTGTCACAGCGGCAAAAGAACTTCCCTATACTCGCCGGAGCCCTCGATGAAACCGCTCGTCTACTCGGTCCTCCCGAGACCGGCGCACCCGACGCGCGACGGCCTCGCGATCCGCAACTACCACCTGCTCGCCGCGATCTCGCGGGAGTTCCGCGTTCGGGCGTTCGTGCTCGCCGGCCGGGACGCCCGCGGCGCGGGGGAGTACCCGGCGGCGGTGGACGTCGAGGAGATCCCGCGGCGAGGCGGAAGGCTCGACCGCGCGGCGGCGCTCGCGAAGAGCCTCGTTTCCGGCGAGGCCTTTCCGGTGCTCCTCTATCAGTCGAGCGCGATGGCGAAGAGGCTGAAGACCGCGGTCGCCTCGGAGACGCCGGCGTGGATCGTGGCGCACTCCTACCATGTCGCTCCCGGCGGCCTCGCGGCCGGCGTCCCCGCGTGGGTGGACTTTCACAACGTGGACTCGGAGATCTGGCGCCGGCTGGGCGAAGAGGGGAGCGGCGTCGAGGCGGCCGCCGCGCGCTGGCAGGCGCCGCGGGTGGCGCGCGCGGAATCGCGGATCGCGTCGAAAGCGGCCGGTGTGTCCTGCGTCTCCGAGCGGGACGCCCGCGCCCTCCGCGAGGCCGGCGCGAAGGATCCTCTTGAGGTTCCCAACGGTGTGGACCTCGATCGCTACGCGTTCCGCCCGGACCCGCCGGCGGGGCAGACCGTCTTCTTCGTGGGCGATCTGTCCTGGCCTCCCAACGCGGACGGCATCGCGTGGTTCTGCGAGGAGATCTGGCCGCTCGTGGCGAGGCTCGCCCCGGCCGCGCGGGTCGAGATCCTGGGGCGCGGCGCCGCCGGGCGTCTCTCGAGGTTCCTTCGAAACCCGCCCGCCCGGGTTTCCTTCGCCGGGGAAGGGGGAGACACGAGGCCGTACTGGAGCCGCGCGTCCGTCGCGATCGTGCCTCTCAAGGCGGGAGGGGGAACGCGGCTGAAGATCCTGGAGGCGGCGGCGTCCGGCGTGCCGGTCATCTCCACTCGGGTCGGTGCGGAAGGCCTCGGCTTCGAGCCGGGCTCCGAGATCCTCCTCGCCGACGAGCCGGAGGAGTTTGCGACCACGGTCGCGCGGCTCCTCTCGGACCCGGATTCGAGGCGCTCGCTGGCCGCGGCGGCGCGGCGGCGCGTCGAAGCCACGTACGACTGGAGAGCGGCCGGGGCGGTTCTCGCCCGGGCGCTGCTGGCGGGAGCCTCGCGGGCGTGACCGCTGCCGGGATCCTCGCCGGCCTGGCCGTCCTCTTCGCCGCCTGGTCCTATCTCCTCTATCCGGCGGTCATCCGCCGCCTGGCTCTCCGCGCGCCCGCTTCCTCTGCGGACGGGCCGGTTCCTTCCTCCGTGGAGGTCGTCTTCGCCGCCGCCGACGAGGAGAAGGTCATCGAAGCGCGGCTCGCAAACCTCCTCGAGCAGGAGGCGGAAGCTCCGCTTCGAGTGTCGGTCGGATGCGACGGCTGCCGTGATCGCACAGCGGCGCTGGCCCGCGCCGCGCTCGCCGAGCGGGGACGGGTCGTCGAGTTCGGGCAGAGGCGCGGCAAGGCCGCCGTGTTGAACGATCTGGTCGCGGGATCCGCGGCCGAGGTCCTCGTCTTCACCGACGCGAACACACGCTTCGATCCCCGCGCCGTGCGGGAGCTTCTCCGCGCCTTCTCCGACCCGGCGGTGGGCGCCGTGTGCGGAAGGCTCGTCCTCGAAGCCCCGGGCGGCGAGAGCATCGAGACCGTCTTCTGGGACCGCGAGACGCGCCTGAAAGAAGCCGAGGGGAGGCTCGGCGTTTGCCTCGGCGCCAACGGGGCGATCTACGCGGCCCGGCGCGAGTGGATCGAGCCGCTCCCGTCCGGCGCAATCCTGGACGATCTCCTGATCCCGGCGCGGATCGCTCGAAAGGGGAAGAAGGTCGTCTTCGCCGGAAACGCGGTGGCCCGGGAGGAAGCCGGGCGCGACTCCGCGGCCGAGGTGATCCGGCGCTTCCGGATCGGGACGGGCGCGGCGGCGGTGCTGACGGGCGAACCGTGGCTCTTCGACGCCGGCAGGCACGGGCTTCTTTCGCTCGCTTTCCTCTCGCGCAAGTTCGCGCGCTGGACGGCTCCGGTTCTCGCGCTGGCCGCCGCCCTGGCCGCGCTGGCGGACCCGCGTCTGCGCGCGGCCGGCGCCGCGGTTCTCGGCGTCGCCGCGACGCTCGTCCTCCTCGCCTTCGCGCGACCGCGGCTGCCGGGCGTCGCCGGGAAGCTCTATCATTTCGGCGTGGTCAACGTCGCCCTCGCCGCCGGAGTCGTCGCCGGGCTGCTCGGCTATCGCCGCCCTGCCTGGCGGCGGACGCGGTAGAGCGAGGCGCGAGCCGCGAGACGCGACAAGGATGTTGAGCCGCTCCCCCCGATGAAAAGATCGCACTCCGCTTTTGGGGCGGTCGCCCTGGCGGGAGACCTGGCGGTGGCGGCGCTGTGCCTCTACGGCGCGTTCCTCCTGCGCACCCGCGTGGCGCTGCCGGGGACCGAGGGCCTCCTGCCCGAGGGGAAATTCCACTACACGCTGGTCAACGTGGCGATCGTCATGGCCGCGCAGGCGTTCTTCCTGTCGCTCTTCGGGCTCTACCGGGCGCGGGAGAGGTTCCGGGAGCCCCTGGCGCGCGTCCTCGTCCCGGCCCTGTTCTTCGAGCTCCTCGCCCTCTCCGCGGTGTACTTCCTGGCGTTCGCGCAGACGTATCTCTTTCCGCGATCCGTCCTCGTGGTCTACATCCTGCTCGACGCCGTGGCGCTCGGGCTGTGGCGGATGATCCTCGACCGGATCTTCCCGCAGGGCCGCCGCCGCGCGGTGATCGTCGGGAGCGGCCCGGCCGCGTCGCTGATCGCGGAGGCGATCCGTCGGCACCCGTGGACGGGAGTGGAGGTCGTCGGCGTCGTCGGGTCCGACGGCGCCCCGGCGGCGAACCTGCCGCTGCTCGGTCCCCTCGAGCGGCTCACGGAGATCGCGGAAGAGGTGGCCGCGGACGAGGTGATCGTGACGCCGGAGGAGCCCAGCTGGAAGGACGAGCTCTCCGAGCGCGTTCCCCGGCGGTGGCGCGCGGACCTGCTGGTCTGGCCGTCCCCCTTCGAGACGATGATCGGCCGGCTGCGATTCCGGATCGTGGGGGACCTGCCGCTTCTCGAAGCGAAGATGCGGCCGCTCGAGGGAGTGGGTGGAGGGTTGAAGCGGGTCTTCGACGTGGCCGTATCGGCCGTGACGCTGGTGCTGGTCCTGCCGATCCTGCTGGTGGCGGCGATCGCGGTGGCGGCCACGTCGCGCGGCGGCGTGTTCTACCGTCAGGAGCGGGTCGGAAAGGACGGGAGGACCTTCCAGCTCTGGAAGCTTCGGACGATGCGCCGCGAGGCGGAGGAGCAGACGGGTGCCGTCCTCGCCTCGCCGGGAGACCCGCGGGTCACGCCCGTCGGGCGGTGGCTTCGCGCTCTGCGCGTGGACGAGATCCCGCAGCTCTGGAACGTGATCACGGGAGACATGAGCCTGGTCGGGCCCCGGCCGGAGAGGCCGGAGTTCACCAGCCGATTCGCCGAGACCGTCGCGGGATACCGCCTGCGCCTCTCGGCCCGCCCCGGGGTCACCGGCCTCGCCCAGGTCTCCGGCGACTACTCCACCGAGCCCGAGATCAAGCTCCGCTACGACCTCGCATACCTGAACAACTGGAGCCTCGGCTTGGACCTTTCCATTCTGCTCCGAACTTTCCCTGTCATCCTGACCAGACGAGGCTATTAGGGAGAATTTGTGATTGGTGATTTGTGATTTGTGATCAGGGCTGACAAGAGTGTTCCGCCCTGTTCACAAATCACAAATCACAAATCGTTCTGCCCTATGATCCATTGATCGTGAGCCGGCCGGAGGCGAGAACGCGCCCCAAAGTTGCGGTCGTCATGCCCGCGTACAACGCGGAGAAGACCCTGGAGAGGACCTTCGCGGACATCCCCAAGGAATGCGTGGACGACATCATCCTCGTGGACGATCGGTCGCGCGACCGAACGGTCGAAGAGGCGCGGCGGCTGGGACTCCACGTGGTCGAGCACCCGCGCAACCGCGGCTACGGCGGCAACCAGAAGACCTGCTACCGAACGGCGCTCGAGCGCGGCGCCGACATCGTCGTGATGGTCCATCCCGACCACCAGTACGACCCCACCGTCATCCCGGACCTGATCGGGCCGCTGCTCGAGGGGCGATGCGACGCGGTCTTCGGCAGCCGGATGCTCGGCGGGCGCCCCATCCAGGGCGGGATGCCGAAGTGGAAATACCTCGGCAACATCTTCCTGACCGCCGTCGAGAACGCGACCTTCCTGATCTACCTGACCGAGTACCACAGCGGCTTCCGCGCGTACAGCCGCCGCTACCTCGAGGCCGTGAACCTCGAAGCGAACTCCGACAGCTTCGTCTTCGACACGGAGATCATCGCGCAGGGGATCGCGAAAGGGCTGACGATCCGGGAGATCCCGATCGAGACCCGCTACTTCGACGAGGCCTCGCAGATCTCCTTCGCCCCCTCGGTTCGCTACGGCCTCGCGATCCTGAAGACCATGGTCTTCTACAAGCTGCATTCCTGGGGCGTCTACTCGGCGGGGATTTTCAAGCCAAAGAGCTAGGGCGGCGGTGGCGGCGCGCCGAGCCGTCCCGCTCGGAGCAGTTCCTCGTAGCGGTGGAGCTCCGGGTGGATCTCCGCGGCCACGTCGGGCAGGAGACTCCGGAGAAGCGGCGGGCTGATCCAGACGGCGCGGAGGAACGCCCGTCGGGAGGCCGCCGTGTCGCCCTGAGCCTCGAGGGCCCTGCCGATGTTGATGTCGATCTCCGCCCTCTCTCCCAGCGCGAACGCGGCGCGGTAACGGGCGATCGCCTGGTCCGGCTCTCCGGCCACGAGCCTCGTCGAGCCGGCGAGGATCCACGGACGGGAGTCGCCCGGGATCGCGGCGGCCGCCGAGAGGGCGATCTGCTCGATTCGCGAAAGCGCGCCCCGGGGATCGGCGACCTCGCCCGGCCGGCGCACGAGCGTTCGAAGCGCCTCGGTCCCGAGCCTCAGCAGCCTCTCGGCCCGGTAGCGCGGGAACTCCGGCGCCACGGCCGCGGCGAGAAGCGCCGCCAGCAGGACGGTCCGGATCGCGCGGACGACGCTCAAGCCGTCTCTCCCGCCTCCGGGACGGCAATGGCCGGCGTGTCGGCGGCGATTCTCCACGCCCTTCCGGCCAGCAGCAGAAGCGGCAGAGCCGAGATCGGCCGCTGGAGCGGGAACCAGGTCAGTGCGCCGACGGCGCCGGCGGAAAGTAGCGCCAGGACGCCGAACGTCTCGGCGCGCGCGGCGCCCGGTGGGAGCCGCTTCAAGGCGGCGAAGAGCCCCCGGAAGAGCAGCGCGACCGCGGCCAGCAGCGCCAGCGACCCCGGCACGCCGATCTCTCCGAACGGCTGGAGGTAGTCGCAGTGCGCCTCGCCGTAAGAGCTGGTCAGGAGCGGATTGACCAGCCGCCGGTGGGCCGCGACCTCGGCCCGCAGCCGGTGGGTCACGAATTCCTCGCCGTAGGTTCCCGGCCCGAACCCCAGCCACGGCCGGTCGCGCGCCATCTCCACCGCCGCGGCCCAGGCGCCGAGGCGGTAGGTCACGACGTGGTCCCAGTCTCCCTGCTTCATGGCCCAGACGGCTTCCGCCGCCCGAAGCCGCATCGGGCGGTAGGCGAGAACGATCGCCGCGGCGAAGACGACCAGGAGCGCGAGCGGGGCCGCCGCCCGCCGGCCAAACCGGGCGATCAACAGAAGGGCCGCGCCCGCGACGAAGGCGGAAAACGAAGTCAGGTTCCGGTTGATCATCAGCCCTCCGACGCTGACGGCGGCGCCGGCACACCCCGCGGCGCGAAGCAGCCGTCCGCGTCCGAGGAGGAGAGCCGCCAGGCAGGCGACTCCGGACAGCGCCAGGATGAAGGCCAGGTAGCCCGGGTTCCCGACGAACGCGCCGGTCGCCTCGCGGCTGCCGCGGGTCAGCAGCGGAAACGGCTGCCAGTAGTTCCTCGCCTGGAGGAAGGAAACGACGGCGTTGATCCCGGCGACCGCGATGAACGCCGCGGCCAGGAAACCTTTCCGCCGCCCCAGGACCCGGCTCGCGCCGATCGGAAGGAGGAGCGCGTACAGCGCCACGACGCGCAGGGCATCGAGGGAGAGCTGCCGGCGGGGGGACAGGAGCGCCGAGAGCGCCGCCGCCGCCAGGGCGAAGAGGAGGCAGCCCGCCGCGATCGCCGGTGCGCCGGCCCGCCCCCCGCCGGAAGGGAACGGGCTTCTCCAGCGCGAGAAACCGAGAGCCGCCAGCGCCGACCCCGCGACGAACAGGATGGCCACGAGCCGCTTGGGCGCGTCGAAGGAGTTGTCGGCCCCCGAGTCCACGACGAGCCCCACCGCGAAGAACCCGAGGGCCAGGATGCCTGCCGCGGCGGCCCCGGAGATGTCCCGCGGGGGGCGGACCGCGGCCGCGGACGGAGGAGCCTCGGGCCGCGGTTCCCGCGCCGCCCTCTTCCTTTTTTTCGACATCTCCAGCCATTAGAGCATCACGGAATGACGAATAGACGCCTCGATTTCTTCGTTATCTCCTGCGTCCATGACGACGTCCGCGACGCTCCGACGCCGCCGGGTGCTCCTGCACATGTGGGTGTACCGTCACCGCGTCGCGATCCTGGCCACCGCCGGGATCTTCCTGGCCGCCGGGCTCGGCGCCCTCGCCTACTTCACCTCAATCGTCGTTACGCGCTTCGAAGGGCATCGCTGGAACCTCCCCTCGCGGATCTACTCCGACATCGACGTCCTTCGTCCCGGCGAAAGCGGTGCCCCCGAGAAGCTCGTCGCGAAGCTCGAGCGGCTGCTCTACCAGCCCACCGAGGGCGTCCCGGACCGGGCAGGACACTTCCGCCGGCAGGGCAACGTCGTGGAGGTCTTCACCCGCAACTTCCGGTATCCCGGGAAGGACTTTCACGGGTTCTCCTCCCGGGTGGAGTTCTCGGGAGGCAAGGTCGTCTCGGTCAAGGACGTTTCCGGCGGCGACGTTCCGGCCCTGGTCGTCGAGCCGGAGCGCCTGGGCTCGGTCTTCGGCGACGAGTTCCAGGACCGCACCCTCGTCCGGCTGGAGGACCTTCCCCAGAGCCTCAAGGACGCCGTGCTCGTCACGGAGGACCGGGACTTCTACCGGCACTCGGGGGTCTCGATCCGCCGGCTCCTGGGCGCGGCGTTCTCCAACTTCCGCAACAAGGGAGGGGTGCAGGGCGGCTCGACGCTGACGCAGCAGCTCGTCAAGAACCTCTACCTCTCGCCGGCCCGCACATTCCGCCGCAAGGCGCTCGAGGCGGTGCTCGCGGTCATCCTCGACGCCCGCTACTCCAAGGACGAGATCTTCGAGGCGTACTTCAACGAGATCTACCTCGGGCAGCATGGATCGGTGGCCGTCAACGGGGTCGGGGAGGCCGCCCGGCACTACTTCGGAAAGGACCCGAGCGACGTGGACCTGGCCGAGTCGGCGACGATCGCCGGGATGATCAAGGCGCCCAACTCCTACTCGCCCGAGCACAACCCGGCCCGGTCGAAGCAGCGGCGCGACCTCGTGCTGAAGATGATGCGCGAGGAGAAGAAAATCGACGACGCGGCGCTGGCGAAGGCGCTGGCAGAGCCTCTCGTCACGACGTCCCGAATGGAGGAGCGCACGATCGCTCCGCACTTCGTGGACTTCGTCAAGCGGGAGCTGCAGGCGCGCTTCTCGCGGGAGCTGAAGACCGAGGGCCTCCAGATCTACACGACTCTCGACGTGGACCTCCAGCGCTCCGCCCAGCGCGCGATCACCCAGGGGCTCTCCTCGCTCGAGAAGAACTACCGCCGGCTCGCGGTCCGGGCGAAGGAGGATCCGCTGCAGGGCGCGTTGATCGCGCTCGAGCCCCGGACCGGCTCGGTCCGCGCGTTCGTCGGCGGGCGCGACTACCGCGTTTCCCAGTTCAACCGCGTCACGCAGGCGCACCGCCAGCCGGGGTCGCTGTTCAAGCCGTTCGTGTACCTGGCCGCCTTCGCCCGGCGCGACATGGAGAAGCCGATCACCCCGGCGACGATCCTCGAGGACACGCCGATCACCGTGACGTGGGGACGCGGGACGGAAGGGGAGCAGTGGAGTCCCCACGACTACGACGGCGAGTACCGGGGCTCGATGTCCGTTCGGAAGGCGCTGGAGCTCTCGATCAACATCCCGACGGTGCGCACGGCGCTCGCGACCGGACTGCCGACGGTGATGGCGACCGCCCGGGCGGCGGGAGTCGGCTCGGAGCTTCGCCCCTACCCCTCGGTCGCGCTGGGCGCCTTCGAGGTCTCGCCGCTGGAGATCGCCTCGGCCTACTCGGTCTTCGCCAACCTCGGCGTCCGCGTCGAGCCGATCGCGATCGTCGGCGTCGTCACGAGCGACGGCCGCGTCCTCGAGCGCAAGGAGACCCCGCTCGCTCCCGTGCTCCCCGCCGACGCGGTCTTCCTCGTCAACTCGCTGATGCGGGGCGCCGTGGACCGCGGAACGGCCAGTGCGGCGCGGTCGGGCGGGATCAAGGGGATCCTCGCCGGCAAGACCGGCACGACCAACGACTACCGCGACGCCTGGTTCATCGGCTTCTCGCCGCGCTTCCTCGCCGCCGTCTGGGTCGGGTACGACGACAACCGCCCGGTGCGATTGACGGGCACGCAGGCCGCGGTCCCGATCTTCGCGGATTTCTCGAAGTCGCTGCCGGCGCAGTACTTCACGGAAAACTTCCCGGTCCCCTCCGACATCGTGACGGCGGAGATCGACCCGGACACCGGCTACCTCGCCACACCCGACTGCCCGCGCCGGATGACGGAGGTCTTCATCGCGGACACGCAGCCGACGATGAGCTGCCCGATCCATCGGTTCTCCGCGCCGCTGCCCGTCGAGGGGGCGTTCAACTGATCCCCTTGTCATCCTGAGGAGCGAAGCGACGAAGGATCTGCTCCGCCACGGGCACGACGGGGGTAGATCCTTCGCTTCGCTCAGGATGACAAGGGTCTGATAGATTGAGCTGTTCGATGGAAGAACAATCTCCGATCCGGATAAGGGGCGCGCGCACCCACAACCTGAAGGACGTGTCGGTCACGATCCCGACGGGGAGCCTGACCGTCATCACGGGTGTCTCGGGATCGGGGAAGTCCTCGCTCGCCTTCGACACGCTTTACGCCGAGGGGCAGAGGCGGTACGCGGAGAGCCTTTCGACCTACGCGCGGCAGTTCCTCGAAAGGCTCGACCGGCCGGACGTGGACTCCATCGAGCCCGTGCCGCCCGCGATCGCCCTCGAGCAGAAGAACGGTGTTCGCAACGCCCGCTCGACCGTCGGCACCCAGACGGAGATCACGGATTCCCTGCGCCTGCTCTTCGCCCACGGCGGGACGGTCTTCTGCCCCTCCTGCGGAGTGGCCGCCGTGCCGGGAGGCGTGGACCGGGCCGTCGAGGAGATCTTCTCGACCGACGCCGGGTCGCGGGTGACCCTCGTTGCACCCCTCGCCTGGAAGCGCGACGGCTCGAGGCGCTCCCGGCGCGCCGCCCGCGAAGACCGCATCCGGGTGGAGGAGTTGAAACGCGCCGGCTTTTTCCGGGCGTTGTCGCCGCAGGGAGAGACCGTCGAGATCGGCGAGGACGTCGAAGGGCTGCTGGATCCGCAGGGCTGTCTTCCGGTCGTCGTCGGGCGCTTCGTCGTTCGCGAGGAGTCGCGCGCCGAGGTGGCCGCAGCCGCCGACACCGCGTTCGCGATGGCCGGCTCGCTCGTCGCGGTCTTCGACGGGCGGACGAGGACGTTCCGGCGGGGGCTTCACTGCCCGCGGTGCGGGGCGGACTTCCGCGACCCGACGCCCGCTCTCTTCGCGTTCAACTCGCCGCTGGGAGCGTGCCCGGCCTGCCAGGGGTTCGGCCGAGTCATCGGGGTGGACCTCGAGAAGGTCATCCCCGACCCGGAGCTGACGCTGTCGGACCGGCCGGTCGCGCCGTGGAACACGCCGGCCTACGAGTCGGCCTACCGCGACCTCTTCCGGGCCTGCCGGCGCTACTCGGTGCGGACGGACATCCCGGTGGGGCGGCTCTCGGCGCACGAGCGCGAGGTCCTGATCAAGGGCCGCGGGGACTTCTACGGCGTCAACGGCTTCTTCGACTGGCTGGAGACCAAGCGCTACAAGATCCACGTCCGGGTGCTGCTCGCGCGGTACCGCGCCTACACGCTCTGTCCCGAGTGCCGCGGCGCGCGGCTCACCCCGGCCGCGCTGTCGGTGCGCCTCCGCGGGAAGACGATCGCGGAGCTCTCGGATCTGCCCCTGTCGGAGCTCGCCAAGTGGTTCGACGCGCTCCAGCTCAGTCCGGCGGAACAGGAGAGGCTCTCCTCGGTGGTCTCCGAGATCCGCTCGCGCGTGCGCTACATGAACGAGGTCGGGCTCGACTACCTGACGCTGTCCCGGGCCGCGCGGACGCTCTCGGGCGGAGAGGCGCAGAGGATCGGACTCGCCTCGGCCCTCGGCGGCGCGCTGACGGGGACCCTTTACGTCCTGGACGAGCCGACGATCGGCCTCCACGCCGCCGACACGCGCCGGCTCCTCGCGATCCTGCGTCGGTTGGCCGACCGCGGCAACACGGTCGTCGTCGTCGAGCACGACCCCGAGGTCATCGAGGCCGCGGACCACGTCCTCGACCTCGGCCCCGGCGCCGGCTCGCTCGGCGGCCGGCTTCTCTTCGAGGGAACCCCCCGAGCTCTGTCCCGCATCAAATCCTCCGCCACAGCCGACCTCCTACGCCTCCGTGCTCTCGCCCGCGTCGATCACAAATCACAAATCACAAATCACAAATCCCCGCCCGGCGGGCACGCCGGGCGGCTCGTTCCCTTCCGCCGCGCCGAAGGCTCCCTGACCGTCGTCGGCGCGCGCGAGCACAACCTTCAGGACTTGACGGTTCGATTTCCGCTCGGGCGCTTAGTCGGCGTCTCCGGCGTCTCCGGGTCGGGGAAGTCCACGCTGGTCCGCGACATCCTCTACAACTCGTACGCCCGGCGGGTCAAAGGGATCGTGGCGCTGGACGTCGGCGCGCACGACCGCGTCGAGGGGTTGGAGAACGTGGCGGACATCCAGATGGTGGACCAGGCGCCCCTCGGACGCTCCGCGCGCTCCAACCCCGTGACCTACGTCAAGGCGTGGGACGAGGTCCGGCGCGTCTACGCGCGGACCGCCCGCGCGGTCTCCCGCGGGATCACCGCGCGGGACTTCTCCTTCAATTCGCCTGGCGGGCGCTGCGAGGCCTGCCGGGGAACCGGCTGGCAGACCATCGACATGCAGTTCCTCGCCGACGTCACGGTCGCCTGCGACGCGTGCGACGGCCGGCGTTTCCAGAACCGCGTGCTGGCCGTCCGCCACCGCGGCAAGAACATCGACGACGTGCTGGAGATGACCGTGACCGAGGCGGCGCGCTTCTTCTCCGACAACGTGCGGATCGTCCGCAGGCTCCAGCCGCTGCTGGAGACGGGGCTGGGGTACGTCACCCTGGGCCAGCCGACGGCGACGCTTTCCGGGGGAGAGGCCCAGCGGCTGAAGCTCGCCTCGTTCCTGGACTCCCGGCCGGCGCCGGGCCGCGGGACGCTCTTTCTGTTCGACGAGCCGACCACGGGGCTCCACGCCTCCGACGTGGACCGGCTGCTCGCGACCTTCCGGCGGCTGATCCTCCTCGGCCACTCTGTCGTTTCCATCGAGCACAACCTGCAATTCCTCTCCGCCTGCGACTGGATGGTGGACCTGGGGCCCGGTGGCGGCGAGCGTGGAGGGCGCCTCGTGGCCGAAGGGCCGCCGGAGGAGATCCGGCGCGCTCCCGCGAGCGTCACCGGGCGGTTTCTCGCGGAGCTCGCGCCGCCGCTTCCCCCGGATTCCCGAAAGGCTTCCGATGCCGGCCGTAACTCCTAGACCCGGCGACGCACTAGCGGACAGGGCTCGCAATCAGGTAAGATCACCCACGAAAAAAGAGTCGAAAAATGTCCAGGCAGGCTAAAGAAGACAGGCGTTACCCTCGCCCGTTGCCCGATGTGCGCCGCGCCGCGCAGATGGCCTTGATCGGCCTGGCGTGGTCGTGGAATCCGACGCAGGACGGGGGCTTCGACGCGGTTTGCGTGTCGAAGTTCCTGAAGTACAAGGACGAGGTCCAGATCCGTTTTCATTCCGCGGGCGGAACGCTCGTCCGGATCCAGTCGATCTCGAAGAGCGGCCTGATCGATTTCGGGCAGAACAAGAAGCACATCCGCGAATTCTTCGACCAGCTCGACAATCAGCTTACCGGCACGTTTCGCTAGTCCGACAGCCCGTCAGCCTGACAGCCCCGGTTTCCCGGCCGCGCATCTGCTATCCTCGCAAACCCGTGAGCAGCGTCCAGGCGCAGGCGCCGGTGAGGCCGGCGTGGCGATCGAAGATCCCCGCGGTCCTGTTCTGGATCGTCGTCGTCGCGGTCCTCGTCCGCGTGGGAACGGGCGTCCTTCACCGCAGCAGCGCCAGGCCGGACCAGGTGGGCCTGGTGAAGTGGCAGGACCTGGAGAAGGCCGCGGCGTCTTCCTTGCGTGAAAGCAAGCCCGTGATGTACGAATTCACCGCGGCCTGGTGCGGACCGTGTCACCGGCTCGAGCAGGAGGGCTGGGGCGACTCGGCGATCGCGGGGATCGTGAACCGGTCCTACGTTCCCGTCCGGATCGTGGACCGCGAGCGAGAAGACGGCCGCAACCCCGGGCCGATCGAGGACCTCGAGCGGAAGTACTCCGTTTCCGCCTTTCCGACCATCGTGATCGCCGCCTCCGACGGGAAGGTCCTGGGCAAGGTCGAAGGGTACGGCGGTCCGGATCGCCTCCGCCGGTTCCTGGAAGAGTCGCCCCGGAAATAGGGGCACCACCGGGCGGGAGGGCCGAGCCTCACCCACACGGCACGCGGGGACCACGTCTCGCAGATCCGGCTGGGAATACGTGGTAGATTCTGGCGCTTTTTTTACGGGCCGATAGACATGATCGAAGTTCAGAGCCTGACCAAGAGATACGGAACGCACGCCGCGGTCGAGGAGGTGACCTTCTCCGTCGCTCAGGGGGAGATCGTCGGTTTCCTCGGGCCCAACGGGGCCGGCAAGACCACCACGATGCGCTGCCTGACCGGCTTCCTGCCTCCGAGCGAGGGATCCGCCCGGGTCGCCGGGCACGACATCGTCTCGGACTCGCGCAGCGCCCGGGCCAACACCGGGTACCTCCCCGAGTCCGCCGCGCTCTACCCCGAGATGCGGGTGCGCGAGTACCTCGCCTACCGGGCGCGGCTGGAGGGGATCAAGGCATCCGAGATCCTCGACCGCGTCGAGGAGATCGTCGGGCTTTGCCTGCTCGAAGAAGTCGCCGACCGGAAGGTCGAGAACCTCTCGCGCGGGTATCGCCAGCGGACCGCTCTCGCGGGCTCGCTGGTGCACCAGCCGCCGGTCCTGATCCTCGACGAGCCGACGGTGGGGCTCGACCCGGCCCAGATCATCAAGATCCGGGAGACGATCCGCGTCCTCGGGCGCGAGCGGGCCGTGCTCCTCTCGACGCACATCCTTCCCGAGGTGGACGCCGTCTGCGACCGGGTCCTGATCATCGACCGGGGGAGGATCGTCGCGGAGGGAACGCCCGAGGAGCTGCGCCGGCGCCTCGCGGGAACCCCCGTCGTCCGCGCCGCCTTCCGGGGCGAGGTCTCCTCGGTCGAGGCGCTCGGAGCGATCCCGGGCGTCGTCTCCGCGCAGCAGACGCCGGGAGTGGGCGAGACCCGGGTCCGGGTGGAGTGTGCCGAGGGCGCGGAGGTCTCCGAGGAGATTTTCCGCCTGGCGGTCTCGAAGGGGTGGGTCCTGCGGGAGCTCTCGCGGGAATCCGTCTCCCTCGAGGACGTCTTCGTCCGGCTGACGCACCACGAGGAGGCCGAGGCGGCGCCGCCGGAAGAGGCCGCCTCGGGAGAGGAACCGCTCGCGGGAGAAGCGCCGGAAGAGGCGGCCGCTTCCCGCGGGGAGTCGGCGAGGATCGAGTCGTGAGGAAGTTCCTGGCGATCGTCGCCCGGGAGTGGCGCGCGTACTTCTTCTCGCCGCTTGCCTACGTCATCGTGGCCGCGTTCCTCGTCATGAACGGCCTGATCTTCTACGCCATCGTCAACTTTCTGAATTCCCCCAACGCCCCGAAGGGCCAGGCGCTGCCGTACCTCTTCACGAACTACTACTTCTGGATCTTCAACCTCTTCGTTGTGCCGATCATCGCCATGCGCCTCTTCGCGGAGGAGAGGAAGAGCGGCACGATCGAGATCCTCCTGACGTCCCCGGTGAGCGAGACCGAGGTCGTCCTGGGCAAGTTCGTCGGGGCGCTCGGGTTCTTCCTGACGCTCTGGGCGCCGACTCTCATCTACGTCTGGATCCTGCGCTCCCAGATCCCGATTGACCTGGGCCCCGTCGGCGCGGGTTACCTGGGGATCGTCCTGCTCGGCGGGTACTTCCTCTCGGTCGGGACCTTCGCCTCGACCCTGACGAAGAACCAGATCGTGGCGGCGATCCTGGCCTTCGGAATGCTCATCCCGATCTTCTCGACGGGCCTGGCCGAGTCCATGATCACGGACCCGTCCAAGCGCGACCTCATGACCTACTTCAACCTCTGGGACCACATGGAGGACTTCGCCCGGGGGATCGTGGACTCGCGGCGGGTCATTTACTACCTCTCGGCGACCGCGTTCTTCCTCTTCCTCGCCGTCATCTCCCTGACGGCCAAGAAGGAGCGGCCGTGAGGAGCCGCATTCGGACCGTCCGCGCGGGCACGAGCGCGGCCGGGATCGTGCTCGTCCTGCTGCTGGCCGTCGGCGCCAACTACCTCGGCGCCCGGCACTGGTGGCGCGGCGACTGGACGAGGGCGCGGATTTTCTCGCTCTCAGAGACGACGCGGAAGGTCCTCGCCGGCCTGACCAAGCCCGTGCAGGTGACCGTCTTCATGACGCGGGGGTCGCGCCTTTACCAGCCGGTCTCGGAGCTTCTCCACCGCTACCGCGCGGCGTCGACCAAGATCGAGGTCGAGTTCCTGGACCCGGAGCGCAACCCGCTCCGCGCCCAGGCCCTCGTCAAGGAGTTCCAGGTCCGGCAGAACACGGTGGTCTTCCGTGCCGGCGACCGCAAGAAGTACGTCGAGGAAGACAAGATCGCCGAGTTCGACTACACCGGCATCCAGCAGGGGGCCACGCCGCAGGTCAAGTCGTTCCGCGGGGAAGAGGCCTTCACCTCCGCGATCCTGGACGTCACCGAGAAGAACACTACCAAGGTGTACTTCACGGCCGGGCACGGCGAGCCGAAGTTCGACTCCAAGGAGCGGGGCCGTGGGTTTGCCGAGGCCAAGCAGCTCCTGGAGCGCTCCAACTACACCGTGGCGACGTGGGACTCGCTGGGCAAGGACGCCGTTCCCGCCGACGCCGCGGTCGTCATCATCGCCGGCCCGCGGGCGGCCTTTCTCGCCCCGGAGCTCGGCGCGTTGAAGAAGTACGCCCAGGACGGAGGGCGCGTCCTCCTCCTCGCGGACCCGGTCCTCCCCGAGACGGGCGCGCCGCCTCCGGACCTCGGCCTCTCCGATTTCCTGGCGCCGTACGGAATCCGGCTCGACAATGACATCGTCATCGACCCGGCCAACGCGGTACCGATGGTCGGGCCCGAGACCCTGATCGCCAACGACTACGGGCTCCACCAGATCGTCACGTCGCTGGCCTCGGAGGGCCTGCCGGTCGTCTTCCCGCTCGCGCGCTCCGTCTTCAAGCCCGAGAAGGTGCCCGACGGGTACCTCGAGCTGATGATCGTGGACACGACCAAGGACGGCTGGGGAGAGACCTCGCTGAACAAGCTCGACGCCGTCAAGAAGGACCCGGAGGACGTGCAGGGCCCGGTGCCCATCGCGATCTCCGTCGAGTGGGTCCAGAAAGACAAGGACGGCAAGGCGCCGGCGCATCCCTTCCGGATGCTCGTGGTCGGCAACTCGCGGTTCGTCGCCAACGGCAACATCAACAACGGCGGCAACACCAACCTCTTCCTGAACGCCGTCAACTGGCTGGCCGGGCACGAGCGCCTCGTCGGGATCGCGCCCAAGACGCCGGAGCAGGCCGCGCTGACGCTCACGCGCGCCCAGGTCAACCGAATCGGTCTTTTCGCGATCGCGGGAATGCCGGCCTTCGCGATCGTCATCGGGGTCTGGGTCTGGTACCGCCGCCGCGACTAGTGGCGGGCGGCGACTCCAGGCGGCATCCATGACTTCGCGCAAGCTCATCGTCCTGACGGCGCTCGTCATCGCGCTCTTCGCGTTCGTTTTCTTCTTCGAGCGCAAGCTCCCATCGACGACCGAGCGCAAGCAGAAGGGGGACCTCGTCTGGGAGATCCCGGAGGAGCAGGTCCAGTCCGTCAAGCTGGAGAAGGGCGGAGCCGTCCTCGAGCTCGACCGGGCCGGCGAGAAGAGCTGGAGGCTGGTGAAGCCCGACACCTATCCCGCCGACGGGTTCGCCGCCTCCGACGTCGTCTCGCAGCTGGCGAGGCTGCGCCGCACGAGCCCCGACTCCGCCGAGGCCAAGCCCGAGGACTACGGCCTGAAGACCCCGTTGGTCAAGGCGACGATCACCTGGAAGGACGACAAGAACCCGGGCAAGCCGTCCTCCCGGATCGTCGAGGTCGGCATCGACATCCCCGGGACCGAAACGACCGCGGCGCGCGCGGGAGGCGCCGGGCCGGTGCTCTTCGTGTCGACGAACCTCGCGCTGGCCGTCAAGAAGACCGCCGACGAGTTCAAGAGCCGCGAGGTCTTCGGGCCGAACAACCCGGACAACTCCCGGCTCGACGTGGACCGCGGCCGCGGCCGGTTGTCGCTGGCGAAGAAGGACGGGGCGTGGTGGTTGAAGCAGCCGCTCTCCGACCTCGCGGACAACGACGCGGTGGAGAAGCTCATCTCCTCCATGACGGCTTTGAAGGTCATCGACTTCGTGCCCTCGCCTCCGGGGCAGGGGCTGGCGTCCCTGGGGCTGTCGCCGCCGCTCTTCCACGTCGTCCTGGCGGACGCGAAGGGGCCGGGCGTCACGGTGGACTTCGGTGCGTCCAAGGCGGACGGCAACTCCGTCTACGGCCGCCGTGAGAACCAGGTCTTCACGGTCGCGAGCACCGTCACCGAGGACCTGACCCGGGAAGCGGAGGCCTTCCGGGAGCCGAAGCTGGTGCGTTTCGACCGGAGCCTCGTGACGTCCATCGAGGGCGTCTTCCCGAAGACGAAGTACCTCTTCGAGAGGAAGCAGGATGGCTGGACGCTCGGCGGCAAGACCATCGTCGCCTCCTCGGTGGATGACCTGATGTCGGCGCTCCTGGACTTGAAGAGCCGCTCCTTCGGCGACGAGGCCCGCGCGAAGGCACTCGGGGACCGGCAACCGGCCGCGACCGTGACGATCAAGGTCTCCTCGGGAGAGCCGTGGACGATCAAGATCTACCCGGAATCCCTGCAGGCCGAGGCGGTGGTCTCCCCGCGCTCCGGCTCTCTCGTGCTGGCCGCCGACGCGCCCGCGACCGTCGAGGGCGCCTTCCAGAAGGCTGCGACACCGCCGACGCCGGCGCCGGCGCCGGTGTACACGCCGACGATCCCTGCGCTGCCCCCCAAGCCGTCGAAGAGGTAAGGAGACCCGTCTCCCTACTCTTTTCAGCGGCGGCGTCCGGTCCTGTGCGGGGGTTTCTGGTCTGCCTCGGCCTCGAGCTCGGCGATCCGCTTCTTGCGCTGCTGCTCCTTCTGGTCGACGACGCTCGTCTTCTTCTGCTTTGCTTTGTGGAACGTCGTGGACATCGAGAGGAGCATCGCGTAGCCCCTCGGAGGCTTGATCCGGCGGGCCGTCGCGCCCCAGAACTTCGTCTTCTTGAACCGGGCCTCGGACAGGTCTGCGTTGGCCAGGTCCGCGCCCTTCAGGGTCGCGTGGGAAAAGTCGGCGCCGATCGCCCGCGCGAAGCGCAGGTCCGCCTCCTCCAGGGTCGCCTCCCGGAAGTTCGCCCCCACCAGCAGCGTGCCCGACAGGTCTGTGTCGAACGCCCGGCACGCAGACAGGTTGGCGCGCTTGAGGTTGGCGAGCCGGAAGTTGCCGAACGAGAGGTCGGCCTTCGAGAAGTTGACCTCCTGGGCCTGGGCCTCCGAGACGTCGGTCTTGGCGAAGCGGGCGCCGACGAAGGAGTAGGGCCTCAGGTTCGTTCGCGAGAAGTTCGCCTTGGAGAGGTCGGCGCCCTGGAAGTTGGCGCTCTCGAACCGGGCTGAGCGCATGTCCACCTCGGTCAGCTTGGCGTCCGCGAAGCTGACGTCTCGCCCGACGGCGTCGAGCAGGATCGCCTTCTTCAGGTCCGCCTTCCGGACCCTCGCCCGGTCGAAGCTCGCCCCGGTGAAGTCGGTCTCGATGGCCGAGACCAGCTCCATGTCCGCCTCGGCGAAGTCTGCGCCCTCGCAGTTGGCGGCGTTCAGGGCGGCCTGGCGGAGGATCGCCTTGACGAACTTCGCGCGGCGCAGGTCCGCCCCCGTCAGGTCCGCTGCCTTCAGGTTCGCCCCCTCGAAGTTCGCGTTGGGAAACGACCCGCGCGCGAGCGAGACGCCCTCGAAGAGACACCGCGACAGGTCCGCTCCGTCGAAGTGCGCGCCGGCGGTCTTTACGCCGCGGAAGGAGACGTCCCCCAGCGCCGTGCCGGCGAAGTTCGCCTCGGTCAGGTCCGCGCCGTCCATCCGGGCCCGGAAGAGGTCGGCGCCCGCGAGGTTGGCGCCGACGAAGGAGCAGCTCTGCACCGACGCCGATCGGAACCGCGCTCCCGCCAGGAACGCGCCCTTGAAGTTCAGGAAGTCGAGCATGCAGTGGTCGAAGATCGCCCCCGGCGCGGAGGCCCCGTCCACGCGGGCGTCCACGAGGACCGCCCGCGAGAGATCCGCCCCCGAGAGCTCCGCTCCGCACAGGTTCACGCGCGAGAGGTCGGCCCGCTTGAGGTCCTTTCCAGACAGGTTCTTTTGCGAGAAGTCCGAGTCGGTCAGGTCGGGCGTGACGTTGCCGTTGCGCGAGCGCCACGCGTTCCACTCGTCGGACTGAAGCAGGGCGAGATGTTCCGGATTGGCCACTGGCCGATTGTACGGGAAGACGGGAATCGGAAGCCCGCGTTACAATCGTCTCAAATGAGCACCGTCGTTCCCCTCGTGGCGGCGCCGCCGAAGGCGACCGACAGGATCCGGCGCGCCCTCCAGGGCGGCCATCCGATCCTGTTCGTGCAGACATGGGAGGAGGCGCGGGTCGAGCGCCTGGCTCTGCACCTGGCCAAGACGTTTTTCGGCGCCCCGGTCCCGTGCGGGATCTGGTCGGTGGTGGACGGTCTCGTCGTGGACGGAGTGCCCGTGCCCGAGACGCGGGACCCGTTGAAGGCCCTCGAGACGATCCTCCAGGCGCCGGGAAAGGGCTTCTATCTCCTCAAGGACTTCCCGACGTCCCCCGACGGGCGGCCCGAGATCGTCCGGCGGCTGCGCGACCTCTACCGCGGCCTGAAGGACCGCGGACGCCACGTCCTGCTGGTCTCGCCGCGGCTGTCCATTCCGGAGGAGGCCAAGAAGGAGATCTTCGTCGTCGAGTACGAGCTGCCCGACGACGCGGAGATCTCCCGGATCATCGAGGGGATCATGCGGCGCCGGCAGGGCGCGGTTCTGGACGACGCCGCGGTCCGGCGGCTCTCGCTGGCGATGCGCGGTCTGACCGCCGACGAGATCGGCCACGTCCTCTCCAAGGTCTTCGCCCAGCGGCAGGTCTTCGACGAGGCCGCGTTTCTCGAGGTCCTCGCCGAGAAGGAGCAGATGTCCAAGAAGGAGGGGGTGCTCGAGTTCGTCCCCCCGCGCTTCAACATCGAGGACATCGGCGGCTACGACACGCTGAAGACCTGGCTCTTGAAGCGCCGCACGCTCTTCTCCAAGGAGGCCCTCGACGCCGGCATCCCGATCCCCCGCGGCGTCCTGCTGATGGGGATCTCGGGGTGCGGCAAGAGCCTGGCGGTCAAGACGATCTCGACGCTGTGGAACCTTCCCCTCTTCCGGCTCGACATGAACGCCATCTTCGGGACGCCCAATCCCGAGGCGACGTTCTTGAAGGCGCTGCGCTCCGTCGAAGCGGTGTCGCCGGCGGTGCTGTGGATCGACGAGATCGAGATGGGCGTGGGCGGCTACCGGGAGGGGGGCGACGCCTCGATGTCCCGCATCTTCTCGGGGTTCCTGACCTGGATGCAGGAGAAGAGCGCGCTCGTCTTCGTCGCGGCGACCGCCAACCGGATCCAGCTCCTTCCCGCCGAGGTCATCCGCAAGGGCCGCTTCGACCAGGTCTTCTTCGTGGACCTGCCCAACGAGGAGGAGCGCAAGCAGATCTTCGGGATCCACCTGAAGAAGAACCGATGCGACCCGGGGCGCTTCGACCTGGTGTTTCTGGCCAAGGCGACCAAGGGGTGGAACGGCGCGGAGATCGAGCAGATCGTGGTCTCCTCGGTCGTGGACTCCTATTCGGAGAAGCGCACCTTGACCGAGGACGACCTCCACAAGGTGATCTCGACGACCGTCCCCCTCTCGATCACCATGGAGGACCAGATCAAGGCGATCAAGAGCTGGGCGCACGACAGGGCGCTGAACGCGTCGCGGCCCTAGGCCGCTCGCTGAGTCCAGGGTCCAAGGTCCAAGGTCCAAGGTCCAAGGTCCGTCCAAGGTCTAAGGTCCAAAGTCAGACTTTTGACCTTCGACTTTCGACCGACCTCGGACTTTGGGCTCTGGACTTTGGGCTAATTTCGTCGAACGTCCAGGTCGGTCGGCCGATACGGCGCCAGGAAGCGGATCCTTCCCTCCCACTCCGACATCCTCGCGATCAGGGAATCGAAGCGGGCCGCGAGGGAGTCCGTCTCGAGCAGCGCCTGGAGCTCCGGCGGCGTGTGGCGGAGCCGCAGCGCCATCTCCGAGGCGAAGCGCTCCGCCGAGAGGGATTCCTCCGGCATCGGGGGCAGCTCGAGGCTGCCGCGCAGGCTCTCGAACAACCCGGCGGCACGTCCTCGGGCGCGGGTCTCGTCGTCCTCGCCCGGGAACGGGACGGATGCGATCTCTTCGACCTTCGCGACCCGGTAAGGGGTGGCGCGATCTTCTTCCTGAAGGATGCGGTAGCGAAACCGGCTCTCGAGAAGGATGTTGTACCGGCCGTCCGGGAGCTTCTCGGACTCGACGATCTCCCCGGCGCCGCCCACCGAGTGGATCCGCGGGTTCCCGGCCGCTTCCTCCCAGCCCGGCTCGAGCATCGCCATCCCGATCGTCCGGTCGCCCTCGAGCGCGTCGGCAACCATCTGGCGGTATCTCGGCTCGAAGATGTGCAGGGGAAGGAGCGTCCCCGGAAGCAGCACGACCTCCGGCAGCGGGAAGAGCCGGATCACCCGGCTCATCGCTTATCGCCTCCCGCTTCCCGCTTCTTCTCCGCGGCCCGGGCCAGCTCCAGCACGTACGCCGCCGTCTGGCGAATCTCCTCGTCGGTCAACTTGCCCTCGAACTTCGGCATCGGGTCGCGGCCCTTGCGGATCTGGCGCTCGATCGCCTCCTCGCTGCCGTCGGAGCGCCAGACGCCGTCGATCAGGTTCGCGTACTTGAACCGGCTGGCCGTCACCGTGTTGCCGTCGCCGTTGCGGTTGTGGCAGGACACGCACTTGCGCTCGAAGATCCGCTGGCCGGCGGCGAGGTCTCCCGAGAGGCCGTCTCCGACGGGAAGGGACTGCTCGCTGCCGCAGGACACGGCCGCCAGCGCCGCGAGAAGGAGAATGGCTTTGACCCGGGCCACGAACCCGAGTCTACCGACGATTCCCTCGAATCCGCCCCGCCGCTAATCTGCGTCTAAAAAGCGCGCAACCGCGCCGGCGACCCCTGATACCTTCTCCACGTGGCGAACCTGGCCGACCGGCTTCCCGAGAACGTTTCGGGCAAGTACTACGTGGACACGCAGTGCATCGACTGCGACGTCTGCCGCGTCACCGCTCCCGGGAACTTCCAGCGGCACGAGGAGAAGGCGTTCTCCTACGTCTTCCGCCAGCCCGCCAATCCCGAGGAGGAGGCCCAGTGCCAGGAGGCGATGGACTCCTGTCCCGTCGAAGCCATTGGGAGCGACGGTCCGGGGTAGGTCCTTCGCTCTCGCTCAGGATGAGAAGGAGAAGAGTGTTTCTGAAGAGGACTATGCCTGCCTTGTCATCCTGAGGAGCGGCAGCAACGAAGGTTCTACTCCCGCGACGGAAGGTTCCGGAAATGCTCGATCGTCCTGGACAGGCCGTCCTCCAGCTCCACCCGGGGTTCCCATCCGAGGAGGCGCTTCGCCTTCGCGATGTCGGGCTGGCGGACCCGGGGATCGTCCACGGGGAGGGGCTTGAAGACGATCGGGCTCGACGTTTTCAACAGCTTCTGGATCGTTTTGGCGAACTCCAGCACGGACATCTCTCGCGGATTGCCGATGTTGACGGGGTCCTTCTCCTCCGACATCAGGAGCCGGTAGATCCCGTCGATCAGGTCCGAGACGTAGCAGAACGACCTCGTCTGGGAGCCGTCTCCGAAGACGGTCATTGGCTCGCCCGCGAGGGCCTGCCCGATCAGAGCCGGGACGACGCGGCCGTCGTGGAGCCGCATCTTCGGGCCATAGGTATTGAAAATCCGAACGATCCGCGTCTCGACGCCGTGGGTCCTCTGGTAGGCCATCGTCATCGCCTCGGCGAAACGCTTGGCCTCGTCGTAGACGCCGCGCGGGCCGATCGGGTTGACGTTGCCCCAGTAGGTCTCCGGCTGGGGATGGACCAGGGGATCGCCGTAAACCTCGGAGGTCGAGGCGAGGAGGAAGCGCGCCTTCTTGGCCATCGCGAGCCCGAGCGCGTTGTGGGTGCCCAGCGATCCGACCTTCAGCGTCTGGATGGGAAGCTCCAGGTAGTCGATCGGGGAGGCCGGCGACGCGAAGTGGAGGACCGCGTCGAGCGCGCCGTCCACGGCGATGAACTGCGTGACGTCGTGGCGGACGAAACGGAAGCGCTTCTCGCCGTCCAGGTGCGCGATGTTGCGCGGGTTCCCGGTCACGAGGTTGTCCATCGCGAGGACCTCGTGCCCGTCGGCGAGGAGCCGGTCGCAGAGGTGGCTTCCCAGGAACCCGGCGCCCCCGGTGACGAGAACTCTCACGGCCGTCCGACTCCCGTGTAGTCCCAGCCAGCCGCTCGAAGCTCCCTCGGGTCGTAGACGTTTCTCAGGTCGATCATGTTGCGGGTGCGGACGGCGTGGGCGAGCTTGGAGAGGTCCAGTGCGCGGAACTCGTTCCACTCCGTCGCCAGGACCACGAAGTCCGCACCCGACGCGCAGTCGTAGGCGTCCTCGGCGTAGTGGAGGTCCGGGTAGATTTGCCGCGTGTTTTCCATCGCCGCCGGGTCGAAGGCCCGGACCTTCGCGCCGGCGCGCAGCAGCCCTCCGACGACCGAGAGCGCGGGGGATTCGCGGATGTCGTCGGTCTCCGGCTTGAAGGAGAGACCCAGCACCGCCGCCGTCTTCCCCTGCAGGGGCCCGGCAGCCCGCGCGATCTTCTCGATCATCCACGCGCGGGTGCGCTCGTTGACCCGCATCGTCGCCTCGATCAGCTCGAAGGTCGTCCCGTAGCCGCGCGCGATCTCGGCGGCCGCCGACGTGTCCTTGGGAAAGCACGATCCCCCGAACCCCGGGCCCGGGAGGAGGAACCGGGAGCCGATCCGCGGGTCCAGACCCATGCCCGTCGCGACGTCCTGGACGTTGGCGCCCATCAGCTCGCAGAGGTGCGCGATCTCGTTGATGAAGGAGATCTTGACCGCCAGGAACCCATTGGAGGCGTACTTGATCAGCTCGGCCGAGGCGACGTCGGTGATGACGAAGGGTGTCTCGCGCAGGAAGAGCGGCTTGTAGATCTCCTTCATGATCTCGATCGCCCGCGCGTCGGAGGCGCCGATCACGATCCGGTCGGGCTGGAGGAAGTCGTTGACCGCGGAGCCTTCCCGCAGGAACTCGGGGTTGGAGACGATGGAGAACTCGAACCGGCCGTTCCCCGCCCGGATGATGTCGGAGATCATCTTGCCCGTTCCGATCGGGACCGTGGACTTGGTCACGACGACCTTGTAGCCGTTCATATGTTCGGCCACCGCCCCGGCGACCTGGCGCACGAACGTCAGGTCCGGCGTGCCGTCGTTGCGGCTGGGAGTTCCGACCGCGATGAAGATGACGAGCGCGCTCTCGATGGCTTCCTTCAGGTTCGTCGTGAAGCGCAGCCGGCCCTTGCGCTCGTTGCGGCCGACGAGCTCCTCGAGGCCGGGCTCGTAGATCGGGATGACCCCGCGCGACAGCGCCGAGATCTTGGCCTCGTCCTTGTCGACGCAGATCACGTCCATGCCGAGGTCGGCCAGGCCCGCCCCGGTGACGAGCCCGACATAGCCGGTTCCGACCATGCAGATGTTCATGCGAGGCGAGCTTCCCTTCTGTACCACTCGACGCTGCGGCGCAGCCCCTCCTCGAGAGGAACGCGCGCTTTGAAACCGAGGAGGCGCTCGGCCCTGGCCACGTCGGCGAAGGTCACGGGCACGTCGCCGGGCTGGTCCGGATGACGGTCGAGGACGGCCTTCTTCCCGGTCGCCTTTTCGATCGCGGAGACGAGGTCCGACAGGGTCACGGGATGCGCCCCGCCGAGGTTGATGATCTCGAAGGCGGAGGTCAGCTCGAGGGCGGCCTCCACTCCGTCCGCGATGTCATCGATGTACGTGTAGTCCCGGCGCGATCCTCCGTCGCCGAAGAAGGGGATCGGCCGTCCTTCCTCCAGGCACCGGATGAACCGCGCGATCGCCATCTCCGGGCGCTGGCGGGGGCCGTACACCGTGAAAAAGCGCAGGCAGACCGCCTCGAGGCCGTGGACGTGGTGGAAGGCGAAGACCTGGAGCTCCGCGCCCCGCTTGGTCGCCGCGTAGGGGGAGATGGGCCTGTCGATCGGGTCGTCCTCGGAGAAGGGAAGCTTGGAATTCACGCCGTAGACCGAGGAGGACGAGGCGAAGAGAAACCGCGGCTTGCCGCTCACGACCGCCGCCTCGAGAAGGCGGAGCGTCCCGAGGACGTTGACCTCCTCGTACAGGACCGGCTGCGAGAGGGACGGCCGGACTCCGGCGCGGGCCGCCAGGTGGATCACCGCGTCGAAGCGCTCCTGCGCGAAAAGCCGCGCGAGCAGCTCGCCGTCCCGGATGTCCCCCTCGACCAGGCGGTAGCCGGACTTCCCGGCGTGGGGCGCCGTGTTGCGGCGCTTGGCCGCGGGGTCGTAGAAGTCGTTGAAGTCGTCCAGCACGACCACGCGGTCTCCGCGCGCCAGCCGGCGGTCGGCCAGGTGCGAGCCGATGAAACCGGCGCCGCCGGTGATGAGTAAACGCATGTCGGCACTTCCCGGCTAACTCTTAGCGTTTCGCGTTTAGCGCGCTAGGGATTCGGAGTCGGGGTCAGGACCGGGCCGGCCTCCTGGTGGTTCGCGGTGGCGGTCTGCTTCTTGACGGTCTCGTTGTAATCCTTCTTGATGCCGGACTTCTGGCGGTCACGGATCAGCCAGCGCAGCATCCAGGACTCGTCGATGCCGACGACGACATGGTTGGCCGCGTCGAAAATCGCCGGGTCGTTGATGAGCTTGCCCGCCGTTCCCGTGCCGTTGTCGAGCTTCTGGCCGATCGAGTCGAGGCTCTTCGCGAAGCCGTTCAAGTGGCTCGTGAACTCCTTGCCGAACCTCTCGTCCTTCAGGAGGATCGAGAGGGTTCCGTTGCCCTTCTCCAGCTGGCCGATGACCGTGGCCAGCGACCCGGCCGCCGTCGTGAGGTTGTCGAGGAAGCCGTAGAGTTTCTTCTTTCCCTCCGGGTCCGAGATCAGCGCCGCGAGCGCGCCGCTGTTGTTCTTCATCGAGTCGTCGATCCTCGCGAACACGTCCTGGAGGGAATGGACCGCGCCCTTGAGGGCGTCGGTCGTCTCCTTGCCGTACTTCTCGTCGGAGAGCAGCTTGCCGGCGAGCCCCTGTCCGCTGTCGATCCGGCGCAGGATCGAGTTGAGGGAAGCGAGCGTCGAGGTCAGGCTGTTGCCGAGCTTCGCGCTCTCCTCGCTGTCCGTCGTCAGGGCGCCGAGGAAACCCTTCCCGTCCTCGGTGCGCTTGAGGATGTTTTTCAGGGAACGGGCGATCTGGCCCAGGTCGGCGAGCAGGTCGCCGCTGCCCTCGAGCAGCTTCTCCAGGCCGGCGCCGGGAGCCTGCGGGATGCTGCCGCCGATCTCGACCTCGGGTTCCTCGGCGGTGCCTCCCTCGAGCTCGATGTACTTGTCGCCGAGAAGGCCGATCGTCTTGATCGAGGCGCGCGTTCCCTTTCGCAGCCTCGGCGCGGCGCGGCGGTCCACATCGTAGACCACTCGGACGGTGCGGTCGGCGGGATTTGGGGAGAGGACGACCTCAAGCACGTTGCCGACGGTCACGCCGTTTAACCGCACCGGATTGCCGGCGACGAGGCCCGAGGCCGAGTCGAACCGGGTTTCGTACGGGAACTTCTTGACGAAGAGGTGGGCGCGCTGCCCGACCATGAAGATTCCGGCCATGACCGCGATCAACGCGATCAGGACGACGAGGCCGACTCGGAAGCGCTTGCCGACCTGAAACTCGCCCGGCATTACCGATCTCTCCGTTCGATGGCGTAGGTCATGAATTCTCCTAGCGGAAGCGTTAGAGGTCCTTGACGACCTGGATGAGGCCGGTGCCGCAGGGGAAGCCCATCGAGCGGAAGTACTCCATCAGGATGGGGTGGCCCCCGCGCGAGGCCTCGGAAAACGTGCCGATGAACTGGAAACGGCCCTGGTGCAGGAACGCGAGGCGGTCCGAGACGGTCCGCGCCATGACGATGTCGTGCGTCACGACGATGGAGGTCGTCTTGATCCGCTTGTTGATGTCCACGATCAGTTGCCCGATCTTCTCGGAAGTCAGCGGGTCGAGGCCGGTCGTCGGCTCATCGTAGAGAATGATCTCCGGTTCGAGCGCGATCGAGCGCGCGAGCGCGACCCTCTTGCGCATCCCGCCCGAGAGTTCCGAAGGCATTTTCCGCTGGACTCCCGGCAGGCCGACCATCGAGAGCTTCTCGGCGACCGTCTCGGCGATCTCGCGGGGAGTCTTCGTCGTGTGTTCCCGGAGCGGAAAGCCCACGTTCTGCTCGACGTTCATCGAGTCGAAGAGGGCGCCCCCCTGGAAGAGCATCGCCGCGCGCCGGCGCACCGGCGCCAGGGCTTCCTCGGAGAGGTTGACGACCGACTTGCCGAAGACGATCACGTCTCCCTCGTCGGGGTGGGTCAGGCCGATGATGTGGCGCAGCGTGACGCTCTTGCCCGTGCCGGAGGGCCCGAGCACGCAGAGGATCTCGCCCTTGCGGATCTGGAGGTTGACTCCCGCCAGGATCTCCTTTCCCGAAAAACGCTTCCAGACGTTCTTGAACTCCACGATCGTCTCGGGAACGGCCGCGGGGCCGGGACCGGTGGTGTTGGGATTGGCGCTCATAGGGCGAGGAAGAGCTTTGTCAGGAAGAAGTCGGAGATCAGGACGCAGATGGAGGCGAGCACAACGGTCCGCGTGGTCGCGACGCCGACGGCCGAGGCGCCGCCCTCGACCTTCAGTCCGTTCCAGCAGCCGATGACGGCGATCTCGAAGCCGAAGAAGAAGGTCTTGGAGAGGCCGCTCATGATGTCGGAGATCGCGAGCTGGTTCCAGATGCTCCCCAGGTAGTCCTGCGCGGTCATGTTCAGCTCGACGACCGCGATGAGGAGGCCGCCGAGAATCCCGAGCATGTCCGCCAGCGCCGTGAGCACAGGCAGCATGAACGTCGTCGCCAGCACCCGCGGGGCCACGAGCCGCCGGATCGGCGAGACCGCCATCGTCCGCAGGGCGTCCACCTGCTCGGTCACGACCATCGACCCGATCTCGGCCGTGATCCCGGAGCCCACGCGCCCGCCGACCATCAGGGCGGTCAGGACCGGGCCGAGCTCGCGCAGGAGCGACAGGGCGACGACCCGCCCCACGAACATCTTTCCGCCGAACGCGGCCAGGGCGTACGCGGTCTGGAGCGCGAGGACCATGCCGGTGGAGAAGGCCGTGATGCCGGTGATCGACACGGACTTGACGCCGATCTCGTCCAGCTGGCTCAGGACCTCGCCCGAGTAGAACGGCCGGGTGAAGCAGGCGCGGATCGTCTGGCCCGCCATCTCGGCCATGCCGCCGAGGTACTCCATCGCGGCCTGACCCTTCTTGCCGAAGCGGTCCACGAACCGCAGCCACCGGATGTTCCGATAGAAGATGGCCGTCGCCGACGGCTGCGGGCCGGAAAACTGCCCCTGGGGAGCGCTCATGGATTTGCCGGATTGTATGTTGAGTCGCGTTTCGTAGTAAATCTCGGAAGGGTGGAGAGTTGAAGCTGTTGCGCGCCGTCCGGTCCCTCGCGGTCTGGACGGGCATCGCCGTCGCGACCGTCGCCTTCGGGATTCCCGCGATCGTGGCGGCCTTTATCCCGCCCCGGGGCGACTGGTTCTTGCACTTCGCCCGCGGCTGGTCGCGGACGATCCTGTTCTTTTCGGGGGTCCGGGTCCGCGTCCTCCACCGCGAGAGGCTCCCGCCGGCGCGGGGCCTCGTCGTCGTGTCCAATCACGAGAGCTACGCCGACATCCTCGTCCTTCTCGCGAACCTGCCCCTGCCCGTCCGGCTGATGGCCAAGCGCAGCATCTTCCGGATCCCCGTGATGGGCTGGTCCATCCGGGCCGCTGGCTTCGTTCCGGTGGACCGAGGGGTGCGCTCCCGGGGCGCGGCGACCGTCGAGGCCGCCCTGAAGCTCTTGAAGAGCGGCCGCTCGATCGTACTCTTCCCCGAGGAGACCCGGACGCGGGACGGCGAGCTTCTCCCGTTCAAGCCCGGCGCCGCCCTCCTCGCCCTTCGCTCGGGCTTCCCGCTCCTTCCAGTGGCGATCACGGGCACCCGCCGCATCCTCCCGCGCGGTGCGCTCGCCACGTCGCCGGGCCGGGTCGTCCTGTCGATCGGCGACCCGATCTCCGTGTCTGGCCGCTCCATCCGCGGCCGCGACGAACTCACGCTGGAAGCTCGCCAGGCCATCTCCGCTCTCCGCGACGAGGCCGCGTCGTCGATCTGACCCCGGTGGTATCGTCGGAGTATGGCGACAACTACGGAAATCACTGAAGAGAGAGTCCTGGAGACCCTCCGGACGGTCAAGTTTCCGGGGCTGACCCGGGACATCGTTTCGTTCGGGTTCGTCAAGGACGTAGCGGTCGGCGGAGGCAACGTCTCGTTCCGGCTGGAGATCACGACGGATTCGCCGAGGGCGGCCGAGGAGATCAAGCGCGATGCCACGGAGAAGCTCCGGTCGCTGCCGGGTGTCAACGCGGTCACGATCCGAATGGACACGCAGCAGCCCGGCGCCCAGCCTTTCCGCCCCGCCGTCGGCGTGCCGCCGCCGCAGGCGAACATCCTCCAGGAGGTCCGGTTCAAGGTCGCGGTCGCGTCGGGCAAGGGGGGAGTCGGCAAGTCCACGGTCGCCGCGAACCTGGCGCTGGCGCTGGCGAAGGTCGGCAAGAAGGTCGGGCTGATGGACTCGGACATCTACGGCCCGTCGCAGCAGATGATGATGGGCATCGACGAGAAGCCTTACGTCAACCAGTCCGACCAGATCGTCCCGATCGAGCGTTACGGCGTCAAAGTCATGTCGCTCGGCTTCCTGATGGACGTGGATCAGCCGGTCATCTGGCGCGGCCCGATGGTCATGAAGGCGGTCGAGCAGTTTCTCCAGGACGTCGCGTGGGGGCCGCTCGACTTCCTCCTGATCGACCTGCCGCCGGGCACCGGGGACGCGCAGCTGACCCTGACCCAGAAGATCCATCTCTCGGGAGCGGTCATCGTGACGACCCCGCAGGACGTGTCCCTGATCGACGCGCGCAAGGGCCTGGCGATGTTCCAGAAGGTCAACGTGCCGGTCCTCGGGATCGTCGAGAACATGTCCTACTACGTCTGCCCGAAGTGCGGCAATCGGGAGGAGATCTTCAAGCACGGCGGAGGCCGCAGGACCGCCGAGCAGCTGAAGGTCCCCTTCCTCGGCGAGATCCCGCTCGATCCGAAGGTCGCCGTCGGCGGCGACGCCGGCCAGCCGATCGTTGCCGCGGCGCCCGACTCGGCGGTCACCGCCTCGTATCTCCGGATCGCCGAGGAGATCGGGAGGCAGCTGGGAGCCTAGGTGCCCGCGGCGATTGAGCTGGTCCAGGGCGACATCACGGCGCTCGAGGTGGACGCGATCGTCAACGCGGCCAACGAGCACCTCCAGCTCGGCGCGGGCGTGGCCGGAGCGATCCGTCGCCGGGGCGGCCCATTGATCCAGCGCGAGTGCGACCGGATTGGCCACTGCCCGACGGGGAGCGCCGTCGTGACGGGAGGCGGCGAGCTTTCCGCGAAATGGGTCATCCACGCGGTCGGGCCGGTCTGGCGCGGAGGCGGAGAAAACGAGGAGAAGCTTCTCGCCGCCGCCGTAGCCTCTTCGCTCGAGCGGGCCGAGGACCTCGGAGCGAGGTCCGTCGCTTTGCCCGCGCTCTCGACCGGGATCTACGGCTTCCCGCTCGATCGCGCCGCGGAGATCTCGATCGCCGAGGCGCGAAGGTTCGCCGCCCGAGCTCGCGCGGTCGAGAGGATCGTCTTCTGCCTCTTCGACGCCGCTTCCTTCAACGCCTTTCGCTCCGCGCTGTAGGGAGACCCCTTCCTTCGCTATCATCCGCGCCGGGATGCCGACGGCCCTCTTTCTTCTCCTGATCCTTCTGTTCCTGGCTCCTGCTGCCGATCTCTCCCCGGCCGATCTGTCGCGGCTGATGGCCGAGAAGAACCTGGGGCTCGCGGCGCTGGAGGAAGGAGACGACGCGCAGGCCCGCAAGCGGTTCGAGACGGTCCGGCGGCTGGCGCCTTCGGAGGCGCTCGGCTGGGCGGACGGGGCGGTCGCAGCGATGCGCGGCAAGGACGCCGCCGAGGCAAAGAAGCTGATGGCCGAGGCGCTTGCGCTCTCGCCGGGCGACGCGCGCGTCCTGGCCCTCGAGGGAATCCGGCTCGAGCTGGCGGGCGATCCGGCGGCGCTGGAGGCGTTCGAGAAGGCCGCCGCCGCGGATCCGAAGGACCTCGGCTCGCGATGGAACGCGGCGAAGCTCGCGGCCGCGGCCCCCGGCGAACGGGCCAGGGGGATCCGGCACCTGGAGGCCGCGCTGGAGCAGGCCCCGTCGAACCTCTTCCTTCTTGCAAGGCTGTGCGAGCAGCGCCGGGAGGAAGGCGGCGCGGCGTCGCTCGCGGCGTGCGACCGGATGGCCGGAGCCGTCGAGGCGCGCGACGAGAAGCTCGAGAAATACATCACCGAGTCCCGCGCCGCCTTGGTGTCCGGCGACTCGGCCGCGGCATCCCTGAAGTACCGGATGGTGGAGAACCTGTTGCGCGGGACGCCTCGCTACCAGCAGGCGCGCCAGGTCGTCGAGCCGGGCGTCGTCGGCATCCCCCTCGAGGACTGGTCGCCGGGCCTCGCAGCGAAGCTTCGATCGCGTCCGCCGGCGATCCCAGTCCGCTTCGTCGAGAAGCCGATTCTCGCGCTGGCGGCGCTCAGGGGTCTTTCCGCGGTCCGAGTCTTCGGAAAAGACGGCCGGGACCTCGTCTTCGCGGGAGAGCAGGGGCTGATCCTGGCAGCCGCCCACGACGGCTACCGGCCGAGCGGGCCCCTTCCGGGCTCGGCGTCCCGCTCCGTCGAGGTCGCGGACGTCGCCAACTCCGGGTCGTTCGACCTCGCGACACCCGGCGCGCTCTGGACGGCCGGCGGGAACGGCTACCGAAAGACGGCGATCGCGGCCGGCGAGCGCGTCCTGCCGATCGACTTCGACAACGACGGCGACCTCGACCTCTACGTCAGCGCCCCGGGCGGGGACCGTCTCCTGCGAAACAACCTGGACGGGACGTGGACCGACGTGACGTCCAGGGCGTTGCCGGCCGGGACCGCCTCGCGGTCTGCCGCCGCCGCGGATTTCGACCGCGACGGAGACCCGGACCTCGTCGTCGTCTCTTCCGGAGGCGGGTTACGGCTCCTCGACAACCTTCGCGGAGGGCGGTTCGCCGAAAAGGCGGCGGGCCTCCCCGCCGGCGGCTCGTTCCTGGCGGTCGCCGCGGGAGACTTGAACGCGGACGGCCGCCCGGACCTCGTCTGGACGAGCGACGCGAAGACCTGGGTCGCCCTGAACCGTGGCGACGGGACCTTCCTTCCGGCGACGGAGATCGGCGCGGGCGGAATTCCCCTTCTGTTCGACTTCGACAACGACGGGCACCTGGATCTCTTCCTCGCCGGAGCAAAGGCGTCCGCGCTCTTCCGCAACGACGGCGCCGGGTCTTTTTCCAGGGTCGAGACCGCCCTGCCGCCGGCGAAGGACGCGGAGGCCGTGGACGTCGACGGCGACGGAGACCTCGACCTCGTTCTCGTGACGGCTGGCGGCGCGGCGGCGGTCTACGAGAACCAGGGAGGAAACGCCAACGGGTGGCTGGACGTCGCGCTGGAAGGGCTGCCGGCCGGGTCGGCCAAGGTCAACCGGTCGGGCTACGGCTCGGAGGTCGAGATCAAGGCGGGGACGCTCTACGCGTGGCGGACGGTGTCGCGCCCGGTCACTCGCCTCGGCCTGAACGGAATGCGGAAGGCGGACGTGCTGCGGGTCATCTGGACCAACGGGATCCCCCAGAACACCCTCTCTCCGACCCCGAAGACCCTGGTCCGCGAGGTGCAGCAGCTCAAGGGCTCGTGCCCATTCCTCTACGCTTACGACGGAAAGACCTGGCACTTCGTGACCGACCCGCTGGGCCGGGCGCCCGCGGGCCTCCTCTACGACGGCGTCCACCAGGCGGCCGCCGACACGCGCGAGTGGCTGATCCTGCCCGGCCGGGTGCTGAAGCCGGCCGAGGGGGGAAGGCTTCTCCTGGATTTCACCGAGGAGCTTTGGGAGACGGCGTACCTGGATCTCGCGGAGCTCCGGGCGGTGGATCACGAGGCGGGCGTCGAGATCGTGGCCGACGAAAAGATGGTGCCGCCTCCCTTCCCGAAGAAACGGATCTTCACGGTCCGTCATCCGTTCGTTCCGCGGGCCTTGGACGGCGAGGGCCGCGATCGGACCGCCGAGATCCGCGAAGCCGACGGCGTCTACCTTCGAGACTTCGAGCCGACCCGCTACCAGGGGATCGTCTCGCCCCATGAGCTCGTGCTCGAGCTGCCCGAAGCGCGGCGCGCGGGCAGCATCCTGCTGTACCTGACGGGCTGGATCTTCTACAGCGACACCTCGATCAACGTCTCGATGTCCCAGGGGAGCGGCGAAAAGCCGTTCGGCCCGGTCCTCGAGGTCCCCGACGGGCGCGGAGGGTGGAAGACGGCGATCCCGGTGATGGGGTATCCGGCCGGCAAGACCAAGACGATGCCGGTGGATCTCTCCGGCGTCCTCGACCGTTCCGACCCGCGGGTTCGGATCCGGACGAACCTCGAGATCTCCTGGGACCGGATCGTCTACACGGTCGACGAAGGGGCCGCGCCGCTGAAGGAAACGGCGGCGCCGCTGCTCTCGGCGGAGCTGAGCGTCCGCGGGTTCTCCCGGATGGTCCGCGAGTCCGAGGGCGGCCCGCACGTTTTTCTCCACGACGACGTGGACCGGGCGCCGCGTTGGGCGGACATGAGCGGCCTCTACACGAAGCTCGGCGCGGTCCGGGAGCTTCTGACCGCGGCGGACGACCGCTACGTCGTCATGAAAGGCGGCGACTCGGTGCGCCTCGCGTTCGACGCTTCGGCCCTGCCTCCGCTCGCCCCCGGCTGGGTCCGCGACTACGTCCTCGTCCTCGACGGCTGGGACAAGGACGCGGACAAGAACACGGTCGCCGGCCAGACGGTCGAGCCGCTGCCGTTCCACGGAATGGACGACGCGCGGTATGGAGAGGCCTCGCAGAAGTTTCCGGATGACGGGGCCCACCGCCGTTTTCGCGGCGAGTACCTGACCCGTCCCGGCGGCCCTCGCGAGTTCCTCGACGCGGTTCGTGGAACGGGTCCGAAGTGAAGAGGGCCCTGGCGGCGTGCGTCGGGCCGGCCACGCTGGCCGGCTTGGTCATCGCCCTCGCCTGCGCCACGACGGCGGCGCCCCCGGGCGGCCCCGGCCTCTTCCGCGATGTCACGAAGGAGTCGGGGATCGATTTCCGGGTCGGCTCCGACATGCGACGCCTGAAGATGATCCCGACGATGATCGGGGGCTGCGCCTTCGGCGACTACGACGGCGACGGCCTCCCGGACCTCTACGTGACCAACTCCATCCCGCACTGGGGAGCGAAGAACGATAAGAGCTGCGGCCGGCTGTACCACAACCTGGGCGGCGGCCGTTTCGAGGACGTGACGGAGAAAGCCGGGATCCGCCAGTGCGGCCTCGGGATGGGGGCCTTCTGGGCGGACCTCGACGGCGACGGCCGTCTCGACCTGTACCTGACCAACGTCGGCCCCAACGTCGTCTACTGGAACCGCGGCGACGGCACGTTCGAAGAGGGGAAGGATACGGGGCTGGAAGACCCGCTCTTTTCGGTCGGAGCCGCCTTCCTCGACTACGACGGAGACGGGAAGCTCGATGTCGTCGTCGCCAACTACCTCGACTCGACCCCCGAGTGGGAGGCCCGCCAGCCGCAGTTCGAGCTCCGCGTCCCCGAGGACTACATGGGCCAGCAGTCGCACCTCTTCCGAAACGAGGGGAATCGTCATTTCACCGACGTCACGAAGGCGGCCCGGCTCGAGATGAACCCGGCCGACACGAAGACCCTCGGCGTCGCGGCCCTCGACTACGACGGCGACGGCCGGACCGACCTGTACTTCGCCAACGACCGCGTCGGCAACCGCCTCTTCCGAAACCGCGGCGACGGCACCTTCGAGGAGACGACGGCGGAAACGGGCGCGGGCGTCCTGGGGCAGCGGGCTCGGGCAGGCATGGGGATCGCGGTGGGGGAGGTGGACGGAGAGGGCCGCCCCTCGATCTTCGTCACGAACTTCGGCGGCGAGCCCAACAGCCTCTACCGCAACGTGGAGGGGTCGCTCTTCGAGGACGCGAGCGACGCGTCGGGAGCGGGGCCCGTCGGGATGCCTTTCGTCCGGTGGGGAACTCAGTTTGCCGACTTCGACAACGACGGCCGGCCCGACCTCTACGCCGTCGGCGGCCACCTGGCCCCTCGAGTCGTCCGGCTCGTCGGCCACTACAAGAGCGGCAAGGCGGCGTACGTCGAGCTGGGAGATCCCGGCTACGCCCAGAAGACGGTCGTCCTGAAGAACCTCGGCGGCGGACGCTTCGAGGAGTGGAGGGACACCGGCGACCTCGCCCGGACGCTCATGTCGGGACGGGGGAGCGCGGTCGCGGACGTGGATGGCGAAGGCGGGCTGGACCTCTTCGTGGTGGACATCGCGGGCCGCTCGCGCCTCTTCCGCAACGAGGCTGGCGGGCGGAAATCCTGGATCGCCTTCGAGCCGGTTGCCGGCGAGGACCGCCGGACGGTCATCGGGACGAAGCTCCGCGTGACGGCCGGAGGCCGGTCGCAGACACAGTGGTTCTTCGTGACGCCGTCCTACGCGTCGGGAAGCCTGACGGACCTTCACTTCGGTCTCGGAGACGCCGAGCGCGCCGACGAGGTCACTGTCGCGTGGCCGGGAGGAGCGTCGCAGACGTTTCGGGATCTTCCGGCGAGAGCGACCTACCGGATCCGCCCGGGCGGCACTCCCGAGCCTCGAAGGCGTCCGGGCCGCTAAGAGCGGGGCGAGTCGGAGGCCGAGGCGAGCGCGATCGCGCCGGGACGGGAAGCCGTGGCCGAGACGGCGCCGCGGATGTCGGTGGCCGCCGCGGTGATCGCGATCTGGCCGCCGTCCAGCCTGGCGTCGGACGCGATCGACGAGCCGGGCTCGGTCACTGCCTTTCCGACGACGTAGATGTCGATGGCGCCGCCGTTGGCGGCGGAGTCGCAGGCCGCGATCCGGGCGCCGGGAGCGCCGTCGCCGGGACCGTGCATCCTGAAGTTCCCGCCGACGGCGATCTCGATCGGCCCGCCGTCCTCCTGGCTCCGGCCGGAGGAGATGGCGCTGTCGGGAAGCATCTCGAGGTTGCCTCCCACGGCGATCCGCACGGAGCAGGCAGAGGCCGGGGAAACCTTGGCGCAGGTGATCCGGCCGCCCGGGGTCAGGGTGAGGTTCCCGGCGACCGTGAAGATTCCGTTGGCCTGGTGATCGGCGTCCATCGGGGACCCGTCGAGGCTCTCGATCGAAACGGCCTTCGTGATCGTGACGCTGGAGGCAGCGAAGAGGCGGTGGCTGAACGTCAGGACGACGCAGTCGATCGCGATGCCGACGAGGACCCAGCGGCGCCAGTGCTTCCTCAATCTCGTCATGATCGTGCTCAATTCTGGTTTGCGCACAGCGTGTTGGGAATTGGACGTTGGTGGGGGAGACTTTGGTCCAAGGGAGTCGACAGTGAAGGCTACTTCACGATGCCCTTTCCTTCCTCGATCGTGAGGCGGGATCCGCCCTGGATGTCCTCGAAGGATTCCGCAGCTCCGTCGGGCCAGCGGATCTCGAGCTTGTCGATCTTCCTCGCGTCGCCCAGGCCGAACGTGAGGGTCTTTTCGGGAGCGGAGAGGTAAGACGAGCCGCCCGTGACCTGGAGGGAGAGCGTTCGGCCGGCGATCAGGGCGGTCGCCCTCGCTCCCACGGCGTCGCGATTGGACTTGCCGGTCCCGATGAGGCGGACGCGGACGGACTGCCGCGGCGCGTCGGTCCGGTTCCGGTAGATCCGGGCCGGCCCCCCGTTTTCGACGACCACGATGTCGAGGTCGCCGTCTCCGTCGAGGTCCGCGAAGGCGGCGCCGCGGGCAACCAGCGGCTGATCCATCCCCTCCGAGCGCGCCTCCGCGAACTTTTCCCCGCCGTGGTTCAGATACAGGATCGGGCGCTGCCGGTAAGCGACATCCTTCTGCACCTCCTGGACGGTCGGCTCGACGTGGCCGTTGGCGAGAAAGAGGTCGAGGCGCCCGTCGAGGTCGGCGTCGAAGAAGAAGACGCCGAAGGTCAGCGAAAGGAGCGACGTCGGCCCCACGCCGCTCCTCGGGGATTCGTCGAGGAAAACCTCGCCGGCGTCCGTCCAGTAGAGCGACTTCAGCTCGTTGGAGAAGTTGCCGATCGCGAGGCTGACGCCCTTGCCGTTTTTCGTGTCGCCCCAGGATACTCCCATCGCGCCGCGCGAGCGGCCCGCCTCGTCCACCGCGACGCCGGCCTCGACGCCGACGTCCTCGAAGGTTCCGTCCCCCTTGTTGCGGTACAGGTTGTTGGGCGCGGTGTCGTTGGCGACCAGGAAGTCCTCGCGCCCATCGCCGTTGAAGTCGTACGGGGCCACGCCCAGCGCCTTTTGGTTCGTGTTCCAGACGCCCGCCTTCTTCGTCACGTCCTCGAAACGGCCGTTGCCCAGGTTGCGGTAGAGGTGCGAGGAGGTCCCGGGGTAGCGCTCGGGCGTGCAGTAGGACTTCGTCTTGCCGTCGAGCGTGCAGAAGAGGTCTCCCTTCGGCGTCCAGTCCACGTAGCGGCAGACGAAAAGGTCGAGCAGGCCGTCGCCGTCGTAGTCGAACCAGGCGGCGGAGGTCCCCCAACCGGAGTCGGCCACGCCGGCCCTGGCCGCCACCTCCTCGAATTTCCCGCCGAGGTTGTGGAAGAGATAGTTGCGGCCGAGCGCCGTGACGTAGACGTCGTCGCGGCCGTCGTTGTCGTAGTCGCCGACCGCGGCACCCATTCCGTAGAAGACGCGCTCGAGCCCCGCTTCGCGAGTCACGTCGCGAAAATGCGGGAGGCCGTCCGTCCCGACTCCCTCGTTGCGATAGAGCGCGAGGGAGGACTGCTGCTTCGCGCCGCGCGGGTCTCCGGGCCAAAAGGAGCTCGAGACAAAGAGAAGGTCCGGACGCCCGTCACCGTCGTAGTCCAGGACGGCGACGCCGCCGCCCATCGTCTCGGGCATCCACTTGTCGCCGCGCGCGCCGTTGACGTGCGTGAAGGCGACGCCCATCGCCTGCGTTTTTTCTTCGAAAGGGACCGACGAGACCGGCGTCGGCGCGGGGGGAATCGCGGGGGCGGGTTTGGGTGCCTCCGCTGCCCGGCGGCAAGCGGCAAAGGCGGAAAGAAGGAGAACCAGAATCACCCCTGGCGGGCGCCGCTTCATCGCATTCCGGCTCAACGGAGTTCCTTCGCTTCGCTCAGATGACAAGGGTGAGTTATGGGGCCGAGTAGGGTTTTCCGGCGGCGGAGGGGTGGCCGGCGGCCGGCTTTCCTTCGCGGACGGTGTCGCGGGCCTCGCGGATGATCGGAGGATGGGTCCGGGTCAGGTAGCCCATGTCCGTCTGGTACCCCTTGGGGCCCATGGACACGACCCAGGGCGCCGGCGCGGCGGCGGGAGGCTGCTGCTCCGCGTGGACGTGGATCGGAAGAGACTCCCGGTTGTCCCACTCGTTGTTCCGGCGGTAGTCGGCGGCGATCGCCCGCGCGGTCTCGTCGTCCTTGTAGCGCCGGTAGGAGGCCTCGTGGAAGGCGGCTTTCTGGCGGTCGCCCATCGCGCGGTAGACCCGCATCAGGTTGTAGTGCGCGTTCAAGTCCTCCGAGTCGATCTCGAGGACCTTCTGGTACGCCTCGATCGCCTTCGGGTACCGTCCCGCCAGCCACTCGATCGACCCCAGGTTGTTCCAGGCCACCCGGTCGAGCGGGAACCTGGAGAGGACGAACTGGAGGTCGCGCCCGGCGTCGTCGAGCCGGCCTTCCTCCTTGGCGACCTGCGCGCGGAAGAAGGCCGTCTTCCCCCATCCCGGTCGCCGGCGGTCGGCCTCCATCAGGGAGCTCTTGGCGTCCTCGAGGCGCCCCTCGGCGATCTCGGCGCGCGCACGGTTCAACGGCCCGTCCGGCTTGTCGGCGGCGAGCTCCTCGACGATCGTCCACGCGACGACCGCGCCCTTGTAGTCGCCCTGGAGGAAAAGGCCGATGCCGTAGTCGTTCCAGCGAAGCCATGGCGGGTCAGTGTTGCCCCGTTTGCCAGGGTCGGGACTCGGGACTCGGGAGGGAGGGTCCGCGGGACTCGAACCGGAGACGGGAAGAGTGACGGTGTCGCTGGCGAGGGTCGTCACGGGGAGCGACGGCGAGGAAGCCCCGAGCGAGAAGGTCGTGTAGTCGCGGGAGAACTTGCGGTAGTGGACTCCCGCGGAGAGGGTGATCGAGCCCGAGGCGTTGCCCGGAACCCGGACGCGGTAGTGCACGACCCGCGCGGCGCCGGGGCCGATGCCGTTGTTGTAGAGCGGAACGTGGATGTCCTGCGGCTGGCGGCGGTCCATGTGGCTGCCGTCGTGGTCGATCAGGAGGATCGTGAGCATGTCGGCAGCCGGGTCGAGCCGCCCCGAGGAATCCAGCACACCGCTGCGGAAGAACTTCTTCTCGCCGGCCTCGCCCTCCACGGAGACCCAGGTCTCGTTGGAGTCCGCGGTGCCGTTCGTATAGGGGTGGCCGACTCCGCGCGTGCGCACGACGACCTCGAGGTCGAGCGTCTCGCCGGGCTTGACGGCGGGAGGCTTCTCGCCGATCACCACGACCTCGTCCCCCCGCTTGATCGCGAAGAGGTCCACGGAGAGGACCTTGTTCTGGAGGAACTTCCCGATCGTCTCCTGCGTCTTCTTGTCGCCGCGGATGAAGGGGAGCGCCGTGTTGGCTGCCGGGAAGAGGTGATCGTGGACGAGCCCCTTCTTGTTCCCGAACTCGTCGGAGCGGTAGGGCGGCAGGTGGCAGTCGCGGCACGCCTTGGCCTGCGGGGGATCGTAGAAGGAGCGCACGGCCCGTCCCGAGACTCCCGAGTCGTACCAGGTGTCGTAGTGGTTCTGCCCGCGCAGCCACCGGTAGCTGTTGAGCGCCGGGATCAGCTCGACCTTGTGGCATGTCGAGCAGAACTCCGGGGTGCGGTGGAAGGGCTTCAGGAACGTCTTCCGGTGGAGCGACGGCTCCATGCGGATCAGGAGACGGTTGATCGCGGCGAGCGTCTTGTTCTTCGTGAACGCGAAGGGATACTGCTTGGCTTCCTCGATGACGTAGGACCCGTTTCCGCGCAGGTCCTTGATCTCGGCGATCGAGTGGCAGGACATGCACGTCAGTCCCTGCTGCGCTTCCCAGGAGTCGTAGGAGAACTTCGCCTGCGTGGCCGCGCCCATCTGGCCGGTGAAGAGGACGACGGGATCGTGGCAGCCCGAGCACCACTTCGTGCGCTCGCGGCCGACCCGGTCGGCCATCAGCTCGACGCTCTTCCGGTAGAACGGGTTGTTGAACGAGGAGAAGCGGTGAGCCGACAGCTCCCACTCGTGGAAGGAGTCGGGGTGGCACTGCTGGCAGTAGTCGTTGGCGGCGAGCTTCTTTCCGTCCAGGAGCCCCTGGTCGAAGGTCTCGGAATAGGACGGGAAAAAGACGGTGTCTCCGTTGACGTTGACGATCCTCTTGGGCGGCCTCTCGAGCTTCGCAACGACGCCCATCGCCGCGAGGAAGACGACGACCGCGGCTCCCCACGCGAAGAACCGCCGGAACTGCAGCTTATGGGTGTGCGCCCGCCGGTGAAGGATGAAGGCGACGATCGCGAGCGGGCTCGCGAGGACGTGCGCGAGCCACACCGCCCGGTTGTTCAGCGTCGCGCCCTGGAACGTCATGAAGATCCCGCTCACGACGACGACGACGGCGAGCGTGAAGATCGTCAGTCCGGCGATCTTCGCCCGCTTGTTCCACATCCGGATCATCCGCTTCGCGTGGGTGATCGCGAAGACGAAGAAGGGAATGGCGATCAGGAGCCCCAGAGCCAGGTGAACGAGCAGCATCACGTAGAAGAACGCCGTGTCCCTGGTGAACGCGTAGAGATAGATCGCATTCGCCGCGATCAGTCCCAAAGGAATGAGCAGCAGCCCATAAAGCCGCCGCTGCCACGGCCTCAGAACTCCGGCCGGTTTCGGGGGTGCGGGAACGCCCTCGCTCATTTTCGCCGAAAGTTTACCGAATGGGCCGGCGTTCCGGTGGTAGGTGTTCGGTGGTAGGTATCAGGGAAGGGCCGTCGATGAGGGCTCTCGTCCCTGGCACCTTCCGCCGACGACCTACCACCTGCGAGCCGAGCTACTCGGCGAGCATGAAGATGGCGTCACCGGCCTTGTTGTCCACGGCGGCCCCGTAGGGGATCACGCGGCCCGCTCCGGAGTCCACGGTGAACTGGAGGTAGATGTTGCTGGCTGTTACGCCGGTTCCCAGGATGTCCTGGACGTTGGCCTGGAACGAGGAGTTGGCGTTGACCGGGTAGCTCTTCGTGCCGAGGATGCCGCCGGTGTCGCCGCTGCGGACGGTGACGCGCACGGTTGCGGCCGCGCCGGCGACCTCGGTGAACCCGAAGTTGGAGCGGTAGCCGTTGGCTGCGGAGGTCTGGTCGAGCTGGATGACGGTCCCGATCGCGCCGAGCCCGATCGCGGTGGACGCCGCCACGCCCGGCACGGAGAACCCGAAAGTCCCCCCGAACTTCGTCACGTACGTGCGCGTCGAGACCGCGAGCTTCGCCGGCCCGCTCGGGTGGATCCGCAGGCCGGCGGCCGACGGATCGCCCAGGCCGAACTCGCTCGCCAGCACGTCGAGGCGCGCCAGCGTCTGGCCCGGCGCGATCACGTACACCTTCGGAGGCCCCGGGGTCCCGGCGAGCAGGAGCGGGAGAAGCGAGACCGTCACCGTGACCGGCACGGTGTCCAGGTTGGTGATGTTCAGGTCCGTGCGGAAGAAGTCGCTGTTGGCGCCCGTGACGTGCGAGGTCTGCGCGACGATCACGTCGTCGGCGGAGAGCGGCGGGTTGACCGCCGACTGGTAGCTGCCGTCGCCGGTCACGTTGTCCACGTACGTCGCGAACGGGATGACCCTTCCCGTCGCGCTGACGACGCGAAAGTCCGCGCGGAAGTTCGAGGTCGAGGGAAGGCCCCGGTCGCTGATGATGAAGGGAATGATGACGCTCGTGTAGGGCCCCGTCGTCGATTCCCGCGAGGCGAGAAGGTTGCCGTTCCCGTCGAAGAGATCCATGTGCACGGTGACGGGGAAACCGGAGACTTCCGTAAAACCGACGTTGGTGTGGAAGCCGTCCGTCTGGGCCAGTCCGTTGGCGGTGGCGGTGCCGGTCCCCAGGGCGAGGCCCCCGGAAGTCCGGATGCCCGGGATGAAGAGGCCGAAGGTCCCGTTGTCACTCACGTTGTAGGCCCGGCTCGTCGTCTGGAAGGTCGTGTCGCTCGTGACGATCGTCATCTCGCCGATCGAGTCGGCGAAGCCGTACTCGGAGACGACGACGTCGTTCAACGCCAGGACCTGCCCGGGGTTGACGGTGCGGACGTCCTTGGATGCGGTGGCTCCCGTCTGGCCCGCGCCGACGTAGTAGAGCGAGAAGGTCTTCGCCTGCGGACCCGGGTTGTAGAGGCGCACGTCGCTCAGGAAGAGCTTCGTGCCCGGCGTGTGCGCGACGACCGGGAGCGTGCGCCCGTCCGCCGCCGGCGGAATCGCCTCGACGGGCTGACCGGGGATCACGGTGACCGAGAACGCCCGGATCCGGCCCGCCGTCCCGGCGACGAGGTCCTCGACCTTGAGCGTCCAGGTGCCGTTGGCCTGCTTTCCGGCGAAGACCCCGAAGGACTGCGCCGGGGCGTCCGTCTTCCCGTAGATGGCGTTGATCGGGTGCTCGGAGGTCCCCGTCTGGTCCCGCAGGACCGCGGCGGTGCCGTCCGGTCCGATGAGCGTGACGCGCAGCTGCTCCGGCTCCGGGTGGTCGATCTCGACCCAGGCCTGGACCGAGGCCATCGGCCGCGTGACCCCGGAGACCGTCGCGGTCGCGGTGGCGGACCCGGAGCCGTCGGGGATCGGCACCGCGGCGCCGCTGTAGAACCCGAAGGTCGCCGTGTCGAGTTGCACCGCCGCCAGCGTGTCGATGCGGGGCGTGACGACGCCGTTGCGGGAGTCGGTTATCGGCTTGCCGGTCGAGCGGAGGATGCCGACGATCCCCGAGGGCGGGAGGTTGGGGTACTTCTGCCGGACGAGCGCGACCGCGCCCGCCGCGGCGGGCGTCGAAGCGGACGTGCCGCTGAAGCTGTCCTGGGCGCCGCCCTTCGACGCGACGTTCCAGAAGGCTCCGGGCGCCAGGAGCGAGAGGTTCGTCATCGAGTTGGAGAAGCAGACGATCTCGTCGGGGCTCGTCGGCGAGTCCGAGCAGAGGACGCCGCCGCTGTCGTCGGCCCAGCTGATCCGCGCCCGCGTGTCCGCGTAGACGGCGCCGACGGAGACCGCCGAGGAGACGCACGCCGGGAACGTGAGCTGGTTGGGCGTCCCCTCGTTGCCGGCGGCCACGACGACGACCAGGCCCGCGGCGGTCGCGGAGTCGATGGCGGCGGCCGAAGCCGGATCGTCCGCGTCGCAGTAACCGTGGTCGTCGGTGTCCTCGAAGGTCCCGCCGAGGCTGATGTTGACGACGGTGATCTTGAAGTTGGCCTTGTTGGTGACGGCGTAGTTCAAGCCCGCGAAGATGTCGGAGAAGTCCGCCGTGTCCTTGCAGCTCGCGTTGGTCGTGCCCTGCGACGGGAAGACCTTGATCGCGACGATCTTGGCCGCCGGCGCGACGCCGCCGGGCCCGGCGGCGACTCCCGAGACCTCGGTCCCGTGTCCCTCGCAGTCCATCGGATCACCGTCGTTGTCGGCGATGTCCGTGCCTCCGATGACTTTCGAGTTCGGAAAGCTTCCCCCGCCTAGGCTCGGGATCGAGTAGTCCACCCCGGTGTCGATCACGGCGATCGACTGGTCGGCGCCGGTGAATCCCGCCGCGTTGGCCTGGTCGCTCCGGATCAGGAGCTGCGAAGCCTGGGGCGACGCCTGGAGCGGGCGGGCCTTGCGATCGATGTCCACCCAGGTGACGCCGGGATGGTTGGCCAGCGCCACGGCGGCGTCTCGAGTGACCGTGCCGGCGACCATCGAGAAGCTCTCATAGAAGTGCTTGACGGCCATTCGTCGAGGAGTCATCTCGTCGGCCAGACGCTTCTGGGCATCCAACCGGACCACGCGGCGCTCTGGCTCTCCCTCGGGGTCCGGCGAAGCGAGCAGGGCCTTGGCCGACGGCGTCCCGTCGCGCACGCCGACGATGACTTGGACGGTCTCGGCGCCGCGGTTCAACTCCCGGAGGAGGGCGGGCGTGGCGTTGGGCGCCTCGTCGGGCGTGACCGCGCTGAGCGCGAGGACCGGTCCGGCCAGGGAAAGAACAAAGGCGCCCGCAAGGAGCGCTCGGATCGATAACTGTTTGGGGTGAAAGGCCATGGAGCCGTGAACAATCCGGCAGCGGATGAATTCCCTCCCGGTTGGCGCATCGCCCGTTCGGTTATCTTTCTGGCCAGATGCGAGCGGTTTTCGCGGATTGCCACGTCGGAAGGCGGCCCGACGATGACGGCCCGTTCCTGGAGGCCCTGGAGAAAGCCGCGGCGCGAGGGGCGAAAGAGATCACCCTGCTCGGCGACGTCTTCCACTACTTCATCGCCCACCCGAAATTCGAGACGCCGGTGATCGCCCGGTTCCTGGCGAGAGTCGAGGAGCTGGCCGGCCGCGGCGTCCCGGTGACCTATGTCGAGGGCAATCGGGAGTTCTTCCTTCGCGGGTCGTACGCCGAACGCTACTTCCGGAAGGTCTGCGACGAGGAGGAGTTCGTCGAGGGCGGCCGGCGGTTCCTGCTGACGCATGGCGATCTCTTGAACGAGAGAGACGTTCCCTACCGCTTCTGGCGGTTTCTCTCGAAGAACCCGCTCTCGCGGGCCTCGATCGCCTTCATCCCGAAGAAGGCGGCCAACCGCTTCGTCTGGAAAGTCGAGGCCCGGCTGTATCGCTCCAACTTCAAGCACAAGACGCGGCTGCCCGTCGAGATGATCCGCGGCTACGCGGCGAAGCGCTTCGCCGCGGGAGTGGACGTGCTGCTGCTCGGCCACTTCCACAAGTCCTGGACCGAGCAGGTCGGGTCGGGGCGGGTCGTGATCCTTCCGGCCTTCGTGGACGACCGCAAGTGGATGGAGATCGGCGACGACGGTTCGACGGCTCTCGTCGCCCTCTAGGTGACCGACTTCATCGCGGTTCCTCCCGCGCGCGAAGTCCGGGGGACGGTGGCGGTTCCGCCGTCTAAGAGCGGGACCAACCGCGCACTGGTCCTGGCCGCGCTGTCCGAGACTCCCGTCGAGATCGAGTCGCCGCTGGAGTCGGAAGACACGCGCGCGCTGGCGGGGTGCCTCGCGGCAATGGGCGCGGTCCTCCGGCCCTCCGCGCGAGGCCTCGTCGTTCACGGGCCCCTCTCCGGCTCCGCGGACCTCGAGACCGTCCTCGACGCGGGTGAGTCGGGGACCGCCGCGCGTTTCTTGACTGCCCTGGCCACCGCGACCCCCGGGCGCTTCGTCGTGACGGGCGCGTCGCGGCTGCGGGAAAGACCGATCGGGGAGCTCGCGGCCGCTCTGCGGTCCCTCGGCGCGTCGATCGACACGGAAGCGAAGACCGGAGGCTTTCCAGTACGGATCCGCGGAGGATCGCTTCGCTCGGGCCGCGTCGCGGTGGACGCGTCGCGGTCGAGCCAGTTTCTTTCCGCGCTCCTGCTGGCCGCGCCGGCCGTCGCCGGAGGTCTCGAGATCTCGGCGGCCTCGGAGATCGCTTCGGCTCCCTACGTCGGGACGACGCTGGAGACGCTCCGCGCCTTCGGCCACGAAGTTTCGGGCGCGCTTCGAGAAAGGGGCTTCGTCCGCGTGGCGCGGGGAAGCGCCGGCGTAGCCCGTTACGCCGTGCCCGGGGACTACTCCTCGGCCATCCCGCTCCTGGCGAGCGCCGGAGCGGCCGGCGGCGAGGTCCTGCTCACCGGGCTCGCCTGGCCGAGCGCCGACGCGGACGCCGGCGCGCTGCCCGTTCTCGAGCGGCTGGGAGTCGAGATCACGGGCGGCCCCGCCGGCGTGCGGGCGAGGCGGTCCGGGCCGCTCGCCGCCGTTTCCGTCGCCGCGACGGATTTTCCCGACTCGGTACCGGTCCTGGCCTGCCTTGCCTCTCTCGCGCCGGGCGAGAGTCGTTTCGACGGGATCGGCCACCTGCGGGTCAAGGAGAGCGACCGGATCGCTTCCATCGCGGATCTCCTCGCGGCGGCCGGCGTGGAGGCCTCGGCTCGTGACAATAGTCTTGTAGTGAAAGGCCCGGCTCGCTCGCGCCCCGGCGGCGGCACGGTGCGGCTGCCGACGTTCGACGATCACCGCATCGCGATGGCGGGAGCGCTCCTCTCTCTCGCGCTTCCCGGCATGCTCGTCGAAAACCCCGGGTGCGTCGCCAAGTCCTATCCCCGGTTCTTCCGGGACCTCGAGAAGCTGGCCGTCCGGGACGCTTGAGCGACCGGGGTTGCCCGCCTCCCGCGCTCGAGCGCGCCGAGCGCTTCGCGCTGCCCGCCTGCCGGGAGAGATGGCTCGATCTCCTTGCGCTGGACCATCCGGTCCTTCCTCGACCGGCCGATTTCGGCGGTGGAAGGGGCGAGCTGATCGTCCTCCGTTCGCAGCGCTCCGGCCGTTCCGTTCGCGACGGCCGGATCCCCGCGGGCTGCGCCCCCGCGTTCTTCTTCCAGGCGGCCGCTGCGTCGTCCTTCTTTCAGGCGTTCGGTTTCCCCCTGAGGGTCGAGGATTTGGAGGACGCGGTGTGGGATCTCGCTGCGGGAGCCGCCCGCCTCTGGCTTTCGAAGACACCCGCGGCGGCGGGCGGGGAGGGCCCGGGCGGTCCACCCTCCGAAGTCCTCGCGGGCTTCCTGGAGGTCCTCTTCCGGAGGAAGCGATCGCGAGAGCCTCCGGGCCTTCGCGGACTGCGCGCCGCGCTGCGCGCCCCGGGCGCCGAGCACCGCCGCGCTGAGTTCTGGCTCGCCGAGGCCCTGCGCTCCTTTCCCGAGCTGGCGTCGGAGGCGGGCGCCTCGGCCCGCGCCCGCTCCGTCGGGACCGGTGGGTGGTGGTCGAAGACCGCTTCGACGCGGGGCCTTCTCGAGAAGGCGCGCGCGATCCTGGATGACCGGGCTCCCCGAGTCTTCGGGGCCTCCGGCCGCAGCCGCGGACCGGCGGACGTCCTCGGGCTTTCCGATCCGGCGGAACTCTCGAGTGTCTCCCGCGCGTCGCGGGCCCTGCGGCAGCGCCACGCCCGCGAGAGCGCCGGCGCGAAGGCCCGCTGGATCGCCATCGACGCCGAAGGGTGGGATCTCGTGTCGCGGAGGGCGTTCGAGACCGCAGCCCGCGCGCTCGAGAAGGAAGTGGACGTCGTCCTGGTTCCTCGGCTCCTGGCGCCTCCTCTGCTCCCGGATCAATGGCGGCGGGAGATCTTCGTTCCCTGCGGCAGCCTTCACGCCTCGGTCCGCTTCTACGAGCGGTTCGCGCGGATCGCGCGCGCGGAGCCGTCCTCGGCAAGGCGGACGGCCGACGCGTTCGTTCGGTCGCGTGAGTGGGCGCGCTTCGCCTCCGACCCGACGGGAGAGGCGCCTCTTCCCGATCCGGTGGAGCGGCAGGAAGCTTCCCTGGATCCTCGGGCGGATTCGCGGCGTCGCGCGGGCGAGCTCCGGCGGCGCGCGCTCGAGGAAGACGACCCGCCGCGACGTGTCGAGCTGTTGCTCGAAGCCGGGCAGGAGCAGACCGCCCTGGCCGAAGCTTCGCGGGCGCTGCGAAGCGCGTCGCCTGCCGGGCTTGCACCCTGGTTCGCTTTCTCCGCGCGGCTCGCCATCTCGGCCGGCGCTCCGCTTCCGCCGTGGCTCGAGCTTGTCGAGGCCGAGCGCGAGGCGGCCGGCGGGCGGATCGCGGAAGCGGCGGAGAGGCTCTCCGCATTGAGCGGCGGGGCAGAAGCGGATCTCGCGAGCCTTCGCGCGGCGCGCCTGCGCCTGGCCGAGCTGCAGGCGGACCTGGGCCGCGCGCGAGAGGCCGGCCAAGGGGCGGCGGCCTGGCGGCGGGAGAATCCCGGCGCCGCCGCGGCGGAGATGCTGCGCGCGCTGGTCCTCGAGGCCAGGGGAGTCGCCCGCGAAGGCCGTCACGAAGAGGCCCTGCGCCTGCTCGACGAAGCGGACCGCGCGGCCCTCACGCTCTCCCTCGAAGAGCGCCTGGAGGCCGCTCTGGCGCGCGCCGCGGTGTTCTCGCTCGCCGGGCGCCTCGTCGAAGAGGGGGCTGTGTACGAGTTCTGGCGCAAGCCGGTCCTCGAATCGGGCGAGGAGACGCTGGCGGCGCGGCTTCATTTCCGCGAGGCCCTCGGCCTCGCCGACCGGCGCGAGTTCCCGGCGGCGATCGCCAGGCTCGAGCAGGCCCTGGCGGCCTCGCGGGACGACCTCGTCGAGCAGGCACGGATCTCGATCTGCCTGGCCTCGACGCTCTACCACGCGGGCCGCGGCGACGCGTGCCGCGGCCTCCTCGACCGGGCCATCGAGCTCGCCGGCGCGGCCGGGCGGGATGACCTGGCCCGCACCGCGCGGTCGAACCGCCTCGAGCTGCTGATCAACGCCGGCGAGTGGGACGAGGCGGCGTCGGAGACCCGCGCGATGCTCGAGCGCGCCGCCGCCGAGGGAGACGAGACGCGCCTTCTCGTCGCCCTGCACCACGCGAGCCGCCTCGCTTTGCGCCGCGGCCTCTTCGCCGAGGCGGAGCGCGACAACGCGCGCGCGAGAGAGCTGGCGGGGAAGCTCTCGGACCGCCTCGAGACGGGAGAGCTGTGGCTGGAGGAGGGAGACCGTCTCCTCTACCAGGGGGACCTCTGCGCCGCCCGCCGGGCCTACGAGAGCGCCGCCGACGATCCTCCCGACCGGTGCGACAGCTCCGAGAGGGCGCGCAAGCGCCTCGGGGAGCTGGAGTGGGCGCCGGGGAGGGGTCCGCCCCAATCCGCGCTGAACGACCTGGCGTCGCTCTTCGAGCGGGACGAGTACGCGGCGGCGGAGCAGGCGGCGCGGTGGCGGATGCTTCCGGGGAGCGGCCTTCCCGCGCCG
>DATFQY010000057.1:0-5437 GCA_035263845.1 Thermoanaerobaculia bacterium
AGGCCGTGAGCTTCGCCGCGTACCGCGCCCTCGTGGACCTCTTCCCGCCGGCGAAGGACGTCTTCGACGCCGAGATGAAGGCCCTGGGCTACGATCCGTCGAACACCGCGACCGATCCGGTTTCGCCCGCCGGTGTCGGCAACGCCGCAGCGGCCGCCGTGCTCGACGTGCGGCACCACGACGGGTCCAACCAGCTGGCCGAGCTCCACCCGGGCGCCTACTCGGACTACACCGGTTACCAGCCGGTCAACACGCCGACGACGCTGAACGACCCCAACCGGTGGCAGCCGCTCATCGTCGTCAACGAGCAGGGGCAGACGGTGACGCAGGTCTACACGACGCCGCACTGGGGAAACGTGACCCCGTTCGCTCTTCCATCGGGCTCGGCCCTTCGCCCGGGACCTCCGGCGATGTACCCGTCGGACGACTTTTCTAACCAGGCAGCCGAGCTCATCGCGTTGAGCGCCGGGCTGACGGATTACCAGAAGGTGACCGCCGAGTACTTCGCCGACGGGCCGGGGACCGAGTTCCCGCCGGGGCACTGGGCGCTCTACGCGCAGTTCGTCTCCCGGCGCGATGGGCACACCCTCGACGACGACGTGAAGATGTTCTTCGCGCTCGGCAACGCGCTCCTGGATGCCGGCATCTGCGCCTGGGACGCCAAGCGCGCGTACGACTCGGTCCGCCCGATTACGGCGATCCACTTCCTCTACGCGGGCAAGATCATCCAGGCCTGGGTCCCGTTCTCGGGAACGCAGTCGATCCCGGGAGAGCTCTGGCGACCCTACCAGCTCGCGACCATCGTCACTCCCCCGTTCCCCGAGTATTTCTCGGGTCACAGCGTCTTCTCCGCCGCGAGCGCGGAGGTGCTGAAGTCCTTCACCGGGAGCGACGCCTTCGGCTTCGAGGTCACGATCAAAAAGGGAGCTTCGATCGGAGAAACCGGAGTCGTGCCCGCGGCCGACCTGACGCTCTCCTACCCGACGTTCTCCGACGCCGCCAACGCCGCGGGCATGTCGCGCCGCTGGGGCGGGATCCACTTCCAGCAGGGAGACCTGACCGGCCGCTCGCTGGGCCGTGTCGTCGGGGCGATGGTCTGGACGAAGGCGAAGACCTACTTCGACGGCACCGCCTACGATGGCGAGGCGGTCCCGATCGCGCATCCCCGCCCCGCCCCCCGAACCCTCAGCCGCAAGTAGCCGCTCCAAAACGAAAAGCCCGGACAACCGTCCGGGCTCGACGATCGACTATCGATTATCGACTCAGTTCGGCCTGAGCTCGCACCGGTCGATCGGCTCGCAGATCATGCCGTCGGAAAGCACCGAGCTTGCCTGGATGTGAAGGAAGTACGGGTCGCCGCACTGGGGATGCTCCTCGATGCCGTTGCGGCCGCACCGCGGACAAGTCTCGACCCTGCCTTCAAGGGGATCTTCGAATCCGCGCTGCAGCGACGTGAAGTCTTCAACGATCATGGGTGCCTCCTTCGACCGCGCTCAACATAACGAGATCGTGCCACCGTCCGCCTGATGCGAACGACCCAGGAATTCGCTCGGAGCGAAACAGGCTCTACGGACGCCAGGACTGGAGGACGCGCATGTAGTTGGAGCGCTCCAACGCGGCGGGATTGGGGCTCCTGGCGATGCTCATGCTCCCCTGCATCTGGCGGAGCGACTCGTACGCGTGCTCCTCCATCCACGACTCCATCTCCTCGCGGACTCGGCGGAGGTGCTCGGGGCCGAGCCTGAGCAGCGCCGACACCATCTGCACGGCGTGGGCGCCGGCCATGACCGCCTTGACGGCGTCCATCGCCGTGTGGACGCCGCCGGTGACGGCGAGCGAGGCGCGCACGCGCCCGGAGAGGATCGCCAGCCAGCGCAGGCGAAGAAGGAGGTCGCCCGAGTCCGAGAGCCGGACCCTCGGGACGACGTCCAGGGCCTCTACGTCGATATCGGGCTGGTAGAAACGGTTGAAAACGACCAGTCCGTCCGCTCCCGTCTCGTCCAGGCGCCGCGCGAACGACGCGAACGCCGAGTAGTAGGGTGAGAGCTTGACGGCGACCGGGATCGAGACGGACCTCTTGACGGCCGCGGCGGTCTCGAGCGCCCGGCGCTCGACCCCCTCGGAGGATTCGAGCGAGTCGGTGGGGACGTCGTACACGTTGAGCTCCAGGGCGTGGGCCCCGGCCTGCTCGATCAACCGCGCGTACTCGATCCAGGAGTTCGGGGTCGTTCCATTCAGCGAGGCGATCACGGGGACCGCGACGGCCCGGCGGATCCGCTGAATCTGCTCGAGATACTCGTCAGGCCCCAGGACGAACCCGAGCGGCTCCGGCGCGTAGGAGAGAGCCTCGGCGTGCGAGTTGCCGAAACTCTCGAAGAGAAGGGCGTCCCTCTGCTCGGCCAGGATCTGCTCCTCGAAGAGCGAGTGCATGACGATCGCCGCGGCCCCGGCGTCTTCCAGGCGCCGGACCATTCCGAGGTCGTCCACCAGGGGCGATGCCCCCGGCATCAGCGGGTGCGGCAGCTCGAGGCCGAGATACGTCGTCGAGAGGTCCACGGCATCACCCTTTCTGCGCGCCCTGCGGGGCCGCGGCGACGAGGTCCGCCACCTTCGGCGCGTCGGTCAGCGTCGCGAGCTGCTGGTAGTGGCGGAACCGGCGGGTCGTCTCCTTCTGGGCGAAGGCGGAAAGCTGCTTCGCGCGGTCGGGGCCCAGCCGCTCGAGCATCCGGAAGCGGTTCTCGTTCTTCATGTACTGCTCGACCTTGATCTTCGGCTCTCCGCAGTCGAGCTGGAGGGGCGGCTGACCGGCCTCGATGCGGCGCGGATCGAACCGGTAGAGCGGCCACACGCCGCTGTCCACGGCGAGCTTCTGCTGCTCGCACCCGTAGGCCATGTCGTAGCCGTGGGCGATGCAGTGGCTGTACGCGATCAGCAGCGACGGTCCAGGGTACGCCTCGGCCTCCAGGAAGGCCTTGACGGTCTGCGCGTCCTTCGCCCCGAAGGCGATCCGGGCAACGTAGACGTTGCCGTAGCTCATCGCGATGAGTCCCAGGTCCTTCTTCGGGGTCTCCTTGCCGGCCGCCGCGAACTTGGCGGAGGCGCCGATGGGCGTCGCCTTGGACTGCTGGCCGCCCGTGTTGGAGTAGACCTCCGTGTCCAGCACGAGGACGTTGACGTCGCGGCCCGACGCGAGCACGTGGTCGAGGCCGCCGTAACCGATGTCGTACGCCCAGCCGTCGCCGCCGACGACCCAGACTCCCTTGCGGACGAGGTAGTCCGAGAGCAGCGCCAGCCGGACGGATTCCGGATCGCTCCTCCCGACGAGGAGCTTCTTCAACTCCTCGACCCGGGCGCGCTGCCGCGCGATGGCCGCCTCGCCGCTCTGCTCTGCTGCCAGGATCTCCTCGACGAGGCGGCCCGGCAGGGACGGCGCGATCCGAGTGACGAGGTCGCGCGCGGCGTCGAGGTGGCTGTCGATCGCCAGCCGCATCCCCATGCCGAACTCCGCGTTGTCCTCGAAGAGCGAGTTGGACCAGGCCGGGCCGCGCCCCTCCCGGTTGGAGCAGTACGGGGTCGTCGGAAGGTTGCCGCCGTAGATCGAGCTGCACCCCGTCGCGTTGGCGATCAGGATGCGGTCGCCGAAGAGCTGGGTTAAGAGCTTGATGTAGGGCGTCTCCCCGCACCCGGCGCACGCGCCGGAGTACTCGAAGAGAGGCTGGAAAAACTGGGTGGTCTTGACGTCCAGGACCCGCGGCTTCGTCCGGTCGGGCTCCGGCAGGTCGAGAAAGAACCTGTAGTTCTCCGCCTCGGGCTCGCGAAGAGGCGCCTGCGGCTGCATCTCGATGGACTTTCGCTTGGGGTTGGCCTTGTCCTTGGCCGGGCAGAACATGACGCAGAGCGTGCAGCCCGTGCAGTCCTCCGGCGCGACCTGGACGGTGTACTTGAAGCCGGCGTAGTCGGCGGCGCGGAAGTCGGAGGACTTGAACGTGGCCGGCGCAGACGCCAGCAGCTCCGGGTCGTACGTCTTGACGCGGATCGCCGCGTGCGGGCAGACCAGCGCGCACTTGTTGCACTGGATGCAGATCGAGGGGTCCCAGACCGGGATCTCGGCGGCGATGTTGCGCTTCTCCCACTGGCTGGTGCCGACGGGCCACGTGCCGTCCACCGGGAAGGCGCTGACCGGGAGCAGGTCCCCCTTGTTGGCGACCATCACCGCGGTGACACCCTGGACGAAGTCCGGCGCCTTCGGCGAGACCGCCGCGGGGCGGCGGCGTTCGGTCGTGACCGAAGCGGGCGGCGGCACGGCGAAGAGGGCGGAGAGCGCGCGGTCCACGGCCTCGTTGTTGCGGCGGAGGACCTCGCCCCCCTTCTTGCCGTAGGTGTCCTCGATCGCCTCCTTGATCTTCGCAATGGCGGTCTCGACCGGGAGAATCCCAGCGATCGCGAAGAAGCAGGTCTGCATGATCGTGTTGATGCGCCCCTTCAGTCCGATCTCGCGGGCGAGCTTGTAGGCGTCGATGACGTGGAGGCGGATCTTCCTCTCCAGGATCTGCTCCTGCATCTCGCGAGGCAGCCGGTCCCAGACCTCGTCGGGTCCGTACGGGGAGTTCAGGAGGAAGTTCGCGCCCTGCCCCGCTTGCTCGAGGACGTCGTAGCGGTTGACGAACTCGAACTGGTGGCAGGCGACGAAGCTCGCCTTGCCGACGAGGTAGGAGGAGCGGATCGGGCCGGGGCCGAAGCGAAGGTGCGAGATCGTGATCGCGCCGGATTTCTTGGAGTCGTAGACGAAGTAGCCCTGCACGTGGTGCTCGGTCGTCTCTCCGAGGATCTTGATGGTGTTCTTGTTGGCGCCGACGGTGCCGTCCGCGCCGAGGCCGAAGAAGACCGCCCGCAATATCGAGTCCGGCTCGATGTCGAAGCCTTCGGGAACGGAAAGCGACCGGTGGGTCACGTCGTCGTGGATGCCGACGGTGAAGTGGTTCTTGGGGGCCGGGCGCGCCATCTCGTCGAAGACCGCCCGCACCATGGCGGGGTTGAATTCCTTGGAAGAGAGCCCGTAGCGCCCGCCGGTCACCCTCGGTTCGATCCGTGTCAGCCCCGCCGCCCTCGCCTCCGCCAGGGCCGTCACGACGTCCTGGTAGAGAGGCTCGCCGAGGGCGCCGGGCTCCTTGGTGCGGTCGAGCACGCTCAGGGACTTCACGGTGGCCGGAAGGACTGCGACGAAGGACTCGAGGTCGAAAGGCCGGAAGAGCCGGACCTTGACCAGTCCGACCCTGTCGTCGCAGGCGGCCATCCAATCGACGGTCTCGTGCGCCACTTCCGCGCCGGAGCCCATCATCACGAGGACGCGCTCGGCCCGCGGATGCCCGACGTAGTCGAAGAGTCCGTAGGAGCGGCCCGTCATCTCGGCGAACCGGCCCATCGTCTGCCGCACGAT
>DATFQY010000058.1:0-32993 GCA_035263845.1 Thermoanaerobaculia bacterium
CGTAAGCGATCGGGCCGTCTTCCCCGAGGACGGTCGTGCTGTCCTCGAAGAGGGGATCCCTCCGGGCGTCCGGCACGATCAGCGGCTCGCGCGATCCCACGGCGTGCTTGCAGAACGACCTGGCCAGGGGGGTCTGCCGGATCGACGCGAGAGGCTCGGAGAGCCCGGACTGGCTCTTGAAGAACTGGCGATCGCTGTCCACGAGGGAGACGAGCGCGACGGGAACGCGCAGGACGGTCGTCGCCAGGCGTGTCAACCGGTCGAACGTCTCCTCGGGCGGCGAATCGAGCAGCGAGGTCCGCCGCAGCGCCTCGAGGCGAGCCTCGCTCTCCAGGACATCGACCAACTGGTTCGTCAGGCAGCCTCGCTGGGGACCCGTCCGCGGGTGCTTATCAAGCCCCGTAAACCGCGGTGGCCGGCGTTCGTAAGAATCCCCAGGGGGACGTGCGTCCATGAGCAGGGCTCCGGAAGAGGCTTTCGGCGGCGAGGCCGGCCACGATTCGGATTTCCGGATCGGCGACCGGGTCATCCAGCCGCGGCTGAACCGGGTCTCCACACCGGCGGAGACGATCCAGCTCGAGCCGAAGATCATGCGGGTGCTGCGCTGCCTGGCGGAGAGCCCGGGCGAGGTCGTTTCGAAGGAGAGGCTCTTCGCCGAGGTCTGGCAGGGGACCTACGTCAGCGAGGACGTCCTGACCCGCGCGATCGCGGAGCTCAGGCGGGTCTTCGAGGACAGCGCGGCGGACCCCCGCGTCATCGAGACCATCCGCAAGTCCGGTTACCGGCTCCTCATTCTGCCGGAATCGGTCCCCAAGACCGGCTTCGGCGATGACTCGCTTCCCGGGATCCGGCGGCCCAAGCCGGCACTCATCCGAGCGGCGCTTGCGGCGGTAGCGCTCGCCGTCGTTCTGGCCACCTCGGCGGTCTACCTCTGGAGCCGGCGGCAGCCCTCCGCCTCGCACGCTCCGATGCGCATCCGCCCGCTGACGAGCCTGCCGGGCAACCAGCGGGACCCCGCAATCTCGCCCGACGGGACCCGGGTGGCGTTCGTCTGGAACGGCGGCAGCGGGGACGCCTACAGCCTCTATGTCCAGCTCGTGGATTCGGAGTCGCCGCTGCGGCTGACTCGCGAGCCGGGTGTGGAGGACCGCGTCCCCGCGTGGTCTCCGGACGGACAGAAGCTTGCGTTCACGCGGGCGACGGCGGCCGGATGCAGCATCCTCGTGATCTCCTCGCTCGGCGGCGCCGAACACACGGCCGGCCCGTGCGGCGATCGTGACTATCGCCGGCTGGCCTGGTCGCCGGACGGAACCTGGCTCGCCTTCTCCCGGCGCGACGGCCGCTCGCGCCTGGTCATCGAGCTGATGGGGGTCGAGACCGGCGAGCAGCGGGCCGTGACGCGGCCGCCCGAGGGAATCCTCGGGGACTCGTCCCCGTCGTTCTCGCCCGATGGAGATTGGCTGGCGTTCACCCGCAACATCACTGAGGGAGTCAGCGACGTCTTCACCGTCGGCCTCGACGGCAACGGTGAAAAGCGGCTGACGTTCGACGACCGCGACACCATGGGTGTGGGCTGGTCGGCCGACGGAAAGAGCCTCGTCTTTTCGTCGAGCCGCGCCGGGATCTACAGCCTCTGGCGCGTCGCGGCGTCCGGCGGCGAGCCGACCTTCGTCGCGGGAGGGGGAGTCAAGATCAAGCACCCGTCTTCCTCGCGCGGGCGCGACTCGATCGCCTTCGAGAATTGGCTCTACGAGTTGAACCTCTGGACGGTTCCCACGGGGGGCGGAGCGCCGCGGCCGTTGACACGGACGACCGACCAGTGGAACTTCCAGCCGGAGGTCAGCCCGGACGGGCGGCGGATCGCGTTCGTCTCGACTCGCTCGGGGAGCGAGGAGGTCTGGGTCGCGGACGCCGACGGCTCCTCGCCGCGCCGGCTGACATCCTTCGGAGGAGCGAGGCTGGAGAGCGCGTCGTGGTCGCCCGACGGGCGGCGCATCGTCTTTTCGGGACGCCGCCCGGCGCGGGCGGACCTCTGGGCGGTCTCGGCCGAGGGAGGCGCTCCGGAGCAGCTCACCTCCGGTCCGGGCGATTCGCTGGCGCCGTCCTGGTCGCGCGACGGCAGGGCGGTCTACTTCGCCTCCTCGAGGAGCGGCTCCTGGGAAGTCTGGAAGCTCGTCCTCGCGGATCGCCGCGCGGCCGCGGTCACCGCCGGGGGCGGGTATCGCGCCCGCGAGGGGCCCGACGGGCGGACTCTCTACTTCACGAGGCCCGGCGCGGCGGGAATCTGGAGCCAGCCGGCCGGGGGAGGCGCGCCCGAGCGGGTCGTCGAGGGCCTCGCTCCCGAGGACTGGGGAAACTGGGACGTGGGCAGCCGCGGGATCTACTTTCGAAGAGCGGCCGGGAACCGGGCCGTCGTCGCGCTGCTCGCGTTCGGCGCGCGCGAGGCCGAGGACTTCGCGCCCCTTTCGCAGCAGGGCTGGTGCGGTTTCTCGGTCTCCGCCGACGGCCGCTCGCTCGTCTACTCGCGGGTGGATCGCCAGTCCTGCGACATCCGGCTGATCGAGAATCCCCGCTGAGCCGGCGCCCGAGGGTAGATTCCTCGCTTCGCTCGGAATGACAAGGGGGCGACCTCACCCGGCGAGGTCCTCCGGGCGGATCGGGAGGCGGTAAACCCGGCGGCCCGTCGCGGCGAAGATCGCGTTGGCGACCGCGGGAGCGACGGGCGGCACGGGCTGCTCTCCGAACCCGGTCGGCCGCGCAGGGCCCGCGATGGTGTGGACCTCGACTCGCGGCATCTCGGCGATTCCCAGCACCGGGAAGTCGCGGTAGTTTGCCTGGACGACCCGGCCGCGCTCGATCGTGACCTCGCCCTTGAGCGCGTAGGAGAGACCCCACGCCACGCCGCTCTCGACCTGGCCCTCGAGCCCGAGCGGATTGACGACCTGCCCGCAGTCGGCGGCGGTGACGATCCGGTGGACGCGGATGTCGCCCTTCTCGCCCACCGAGACCTCCGCCACGTGGGCCAGCGCGGTGCGGCCGTGGTAGACGTTGCACGCGATTCCCCGGCCCACGCGCCTTGCCGGCCGGGCGGGAAGCGGCGTGCCCCAGCCCGACTTCGCGGCGGCGAGCTCGACGACCGCGCGGAGCCGGCCGCGATCCACCTTGCGCGAGGCGAACGGGAACTCGCCGACGAGAAGCTCGCGCCGCAGATCCACCGGGTCGCGCGAGGTCCGGTGCGCGATTTCGTCGAGCAGGCACTCGCGGGCGAACACGTTGGCCGGGTATTCGACCGACCGCCAGGCGCCGGTGTGGATCGGCGACTCGACCGCGATCCATTCGACCGTGAGGTTGGGCACGGCGTACGGGTTGTCGTACCCGCCCCAGGGATCCACGTCCGGCTCGTCGGCGTTCGGGTTGAAAGGACCGAACATCGAGAGGTGGAAGCTCGTGAAGCGGTGTTTCCAGGCCACGATCCGGCCCGAAGCGTCCAGACCGGCTTCGAGGTCCGCGCGTCCGGCCGGATGCAGGCGGTCGTGGAGGAAGTCGTCGGCGCGGCTCCAGACGACCTGGACTGGTCTCCCGACCGCGCGCGCGACCTCGACCGCCTCGGTCGCGTAGTCCGCGCCAAGGCGCCGGCCGAACCCGCCGCCGATCAGCGTGACGTGGACCGTGACTCCTTCCGGCGCGATTCCGAGCAGTTTCGCAGCCTCCTTCTGGACGCGCTGCGGGCTCTGGGTCGGCGCCCAGATCTCGCAGGAGCCCGAGGACACTCGCGCGCAGGCGTTCTGAGGCTCGATCGACGCGTGCGCCTGGAACGCGTCGCGCCAGGTTCCCGAAACCCTCGTGGCGGCGCGGGCGAGCGCCCGCTCGACGTCGCCCTCGCGGCGCGAGACGTGCGGAGCCCCTTTCGAGGCCGCGTCGAGGCGGCGCAGAAGCTCCGCCGTGGAGAGGCTCGCGTTGGCGCCCTCGTCCCATTCGACCTTGAGGGCGTCGCGGCCCGACAGCGCGGCATAGCTGTCGCGAGCGACGACGGCGACGCCCGACGGGACCTCGGCAACCTGCACGACGCCCGGCACGGCCTTCGCCTTCGACGCGTCGAAGCGACGGAGCTTCCCGCCCGCGACGGGGCAGCGCTCAAGCGCCGCGAAGAGGACGTCGGACGGGCGCGTGTCGAGACCGTAGCGCCCTCGGCCGGTCACGATGTCCGGCCCGTCGATGCGCCGGACGCGAGTCCCGATCAGGCGAAAGTCTTTGGGGTCTTTCAGCGCGGGCTCCTTCGGGACGGGCAGGGCGGATGCCGCGCGCGCGACCTTCGCGTAGGAGAGATGCCTTCCCGAGGGAGCGTGAATCACCGAGCCGTTCTCGGCGCGACAGTCCGCCGGCTTCACGTTCCACTCCGTCGCCGCGGCGGTGATCAGCATCTCCCGCGCGGCCGCGGCGGCGCGCCGCAGAAGCATCCAGGAAGATTCGACGCTGTCGCTTCCGCCGGTGTTCATGTCCTCGTAGAGCGGGCCCGGCGACGCTTGCTCGATCGAGATCGAAGACCAGGCGGCCTCCAGCTCTTCGGCCAGGATCATGGCGAGGCAGGTCCGGACTCCCTGGCCCATCTCCGATCGGGCGATGACGAGCGTGACCTTCCCGTCGGACCCGATGCGGAGCCACTGGTTCGGAGCAAAGGGTGAGGACGCCGCGTCCGTCTTTTCCCGCACGGGCGAGGGAAGAGGAAGGACGAGCGCCGCGCCGCCGATCGCGCTCCACTTGAGGAACTCCCGCCTCGAGGCGCTCACTTCGCGCCTCCCAGCCGCGCCGCGGTGTGCACGGCTCTTCTCACGCGCTGCCAGGTCCCGCAACGGCAGACGTGCCCGGCGAAGGCCTCGTCGATGTCGGCGTCGTCGGGTCGCGGCTTCGCGGCCAGGAGCGCGGCCGCCTGGAGGATCATCCCCGGCTGGCAATAACCGCACTGCGCGACGTCCTCGTCGATCCAGGCGAGCTGGCACGGGTGGCGGCCGTTGGGCGAGAGCCCCTCGATGGTCGTGTAGGCGTGGGCGGACGCCTGCGAGACCGGCACCTGGCAGGATCGGACGTCTTTTCCGTCCTGGAGGACCGTGCAGGCCCCGCAGACGCCGACACCGCAGCCGAACTTGGTCCCGGTCAGGGCGAGCCGGTCGCGCAGCACCCATAACAGCGGCGTGTCCGGCTCGGCGTCCACCTCTCGGCTCCGGCCGTTGACGGTCAGGCGGAATTTCGCCATGTTTCCTCCGCGGCTATTTGTACGGCCGGGCGCTTCCGGAGATCCCGAGGTCTTGCCGAGGTTTTGCCGAGGATCGAGCGGAGAGGGCTCAGGTCGCCGCCAGGCGGCGGGTCACGGCGGGGCGGGTGATGTCTCTCAGGACGTCCTTGCCGATCCACCGGGCCGTGGCGCTCGTCGAGGAGGAGAGGCGACTCGCCAGCGCGACCGCGGCCTCATGGAGCGCGGGACTCCTCCGGCCGACTCCGCGCAGGCCCCAGCTCACGCCCTTCTTGACGAAGTTGCGGTCGTCCGTCGCGGCAGCCTCGACCAGCCGCAGGCACAGGGCAAACGGCTCGTCGCCGCTCTTCTTGTCGTGCAGCGCCAACGAGGCCAGGAGCGCGAAAGCGGCGCGCTTGACGAACTCCTCGTCGCTCTGCGACCACTTCGCGATCTTCTCGAAGGCGTGGGGCGTCTTGTCGAAGAGGTGGAAGCAGACGGTGTCGCAGACGGCCCAGTTGTCGAAGCCCCGGCACCAGCGGTCCATCTGCGCGGGCGTCACCTTCTCCGGCTCGTCCACGAAGGAGGCCAGGATCCGCGCCTCGTACCATTCCGTCCTCCACAGCGCCTCCGCGAGCTCGTGGCTTCTCCCGAACTTCTTCGCGAGCTCGCGCATCGCCGCCATCGAGACCCCGAACACCTTCTTCGTTCGGATCCCGTACCGCGCCATCCCCTCGACGTTCTTCCGGCTCCCGCGACGCTTCAGATAGGCGAGCGCCTCACGGACCTGCCGGCTCGTCCTGGCGGTCACGGGGCGGACTCCGGGGCGTCGCGCCGGGACTTTCGGGCGAGCGATTCGAAGACGACCTGGCGGACGAAGTCGATGAAGGGGTTGGTGAAGATGCGGTTGTGGCCGGGGATGACCTCCTCAGAGGCGCGGACGACCCACAAGGGCGTCGCGCGTTCGTGGGGCTTCAAGCACGCCAGCACGGAGCGCCCATAATTTCCGTTGCGGTCAGAGGCCATGGATGGAGCGGCCGGCTCCGGACGGGTAGCCATCGAGACAAGACGCTCCAGGTCGGCGTCGCTCGCCTCCAGGTCCAGATCGCAAACGCAGTTGGAGCCCCGAAGCGAGATCGAGTCGGACCGATCGGTCGAAGCGTGGATCACTCCCGGCGCCGCGGTGAGGCGGTAGTCCCAGAACTCCTGGTAATTGCCAACGGACGTCCTCATCGAGACTCTCTCTGCGTCGTTGGCCGCCCGGAGAAAGAGAGTGGAGAACCACTGCCCGAGGGGAAACCAGGTCCGGTTGGGAGTGTCGGATTCCGACTGGACAACGATAAGGATGGGGTTTTGCCGGAACGAGAGGCTCTCGAGCGACCCGGCCAAGTCGTGGAGCGTCAGAAAGTGTGAAGCCTCGAACGCCGGGTTGACGAGGACGACGAGATCTCCGAAGCCCTCGACGACATCCACGCGCCGCTCCGGATTCTCCTGGCGCGCGATCGCCTCGACCAGCCGCATCTTGAGGATGTTCGACAGCGCGGTAAAGACCGCCGTGGCGCCGAAGCTGTGCCCGATCGTCACCAGCCTCGCCCGGTCGACGCCGCCGGCGTTCATCCGCTTGACGAACGCGTCCACCCGCGAGAACAGCGCGATCAGGTCGCCGCTCCCGATGCGGAGGGCAACGCGCTTTCTCGCCCAGAAGGTCAGGTCACGAAGCCCTTTGACTGTCCCCGAGCGGCCCCGCCATCCCGCGTAGATTCCGACGACTCGCCGGGAAGGCATCCTTCCGCCAGACAAGCGCGTGACGGCGTCGGCGGTCTGAGCGATGTGCGCGAGAAACGTGCGATAGCAGGCGACGTTCTCGTCGCAGACCCCCGCGTCGTGGTGCCAGCCGTGCGTGAAGATCGGGACGATCACGCCTCCCCGAGCCTTCCCCGCCTCTTCTTCAAGCGCGCGCTCCAGCGCCGCGAGCTGCTCCGTGTCCCAGAACCGGCCCTGGTCGTCGAACTCCACGAACGCGAGAGTGAAGCTCGGGTGGACCTCGATCGAGTGGTGCGCGGCTTCGGCCTGTCCTGGTTTCGCCGCCAGCTTCTCCGGGGAAGTCTCCACGGCGGTCGGGACGACTCGGAAGGGGGCGTGTGCAGTGCACGAGCAGGCCAGTGCCGCGGCGGCAACGAGAAGAGGGGACGGCCTCATGTCGTTCCGAGAATCATCCCATGCCGACCTCAGTAGAGGAGGGAGAGGCAGGTGACTCCGCCGTCGCGCTTTTCGAATTCGCCGACGGCGATTCGCTGGATTCGGAAGCCGGCCGCCGCGAGCCTCGAGGCGGTCTCGGGATAGCCGGCGGGGACCACGACCCACCTCTCGTGGACCAGGACGTTGGCGGCTAAAGGCTCCGCTTCGGCGACAGGGACGACCTCGAATCCGTGGGATCGCGCGAAGGGGGCGAGCGAAGCGACGGTGAGGAGTCTCCGGTCTCCGAGATAAGCGCAGCCGCTCAGCAGATGCAGAAGATCCGGAGGCAGCGGCACTCCTTCCACCCGGCGGCCTGGACCCAGGAGTCTCCGGAGCGCCTCCACCGCGGCGCGGTTGGATCGCTCCGAGAGGCCGACGAAGAGGGCGTCCTCGGTGATCAGCACGTCGCCCCAGTCCAGCGACGCCGGAGGCTCGAGCTCGACGACGGGATAAGCGCCGCGGAGGACCTCCAGGATCGGCCCGGCTTCGCCCCGGCGAGAGGGCGCGGCGGAGGGGCCGGCGATCGCGCGGCCGTCCACGACGCAGACGCGGTCCTGCACGAAGACCGCGTCGGGGTGCTCGTCGTCGGGCGGAAGCTCCGTGACCTCGATCCCGACGTGACGGAGCGTGGCGGAGTAGCCGCGGTGCTGCCGCCTCGCCAGGTCTATGTCCACCGGCGGCCGCGGATCGAGGCGGGTCAGCGCTTCCGGGTAGGTCCGCCCCGGCGGGCGGACGATGGCCCGCGCCGCTGCTATTGACGCCTCTGCGACAGGCGGGAGACGAGGAACGCCAGCGACGCGGTGCCGATGGCCTTCACCAGCGTCGGGTGCTGCGCGTAGAAGCCCGCGGCCCTCTCCATGACCGAGGGGTCCTTCTTCGCCGCTTTCTGAGCGAGGACCTCGACCTGCTCCGGCGCAACCTGGGTCGCCTGCTGGGGCGTGACGGTTCCGCCCGAGACCATCCCGGCGAGCGAGCCCAGGCCGCCGGAGGCGAGAGCCTGCTGGAGGCCCGGGCCGAAGGTCTGGAGGAGCTGGTTCAAGAGCGCGGCCTTCTGGTCGGGGCTCGACTGGTTGAAGAGGCCGGTGACCATCTCCTGGAAGGGCGGAGTCTGGTCGGAACGGAACGCCTCGGTCAGGCCTCCCGCCAGGTCCTGCTGCGGGACGGCCCTCGCCGCGCGATCGTACGTTTCGTGGACCTGGTTGTCGGAGACCTTGCCGCTGGCGAACTGGCCGGCGAGGTTGGTCAGCTCATCGAGAATCCCCATGACGCCCTCCTTTGCCTTCGAGGAGGACAATTCCACCACAGAGGGCCGGCGGGATGTCGGAGAATTGACCGATGTCTGTCGAAGAGACCGTCGCGCGGTGGAAGGCCCAAGAAGAAGCGGTTCGGGCTCGCCTCCTGCCCACGACGGGAGTCAGCAAGGCGGAGCAGGTCGCCGGCAAGACCGGGCTGGAGATGCTCCGGTCGATCCTCGCCGGAGAGCTTCCGCCTCCGCCGATCGCGGCGACGCTCGATTTCGTTCTCCTCGAGGCCGAAGCCGGGCATGCCCTGTTCCAGGGCCGGCCGCTGTTGCGCCACTACAACCCTCTTGGAGTGGTCCACGGCGGATGGATCACGGCGGTTCTCGATTCCGCGATGGGCTGCGCCGTGCACTCCACGCTTCCCGCGGGGAAGGGATACACGACCCTGGAGCTGAAGGTGAACTTCGTGCGCGCCGTCACGGTGGACGTCCCGCTCGTGCGCGCCGAGGGGAAGCTGGTCCACGGCGGCAAGCAGGCGGCGGTCGCGGAGGGCCGGCTCGTCGGCCCCGACGGCAAGCTCCACGCCCACGCCACGACGACCTGCCTGATCTTCGACCGGAAGCCGCTCTAGCAGGCCGATGAAGGGAGCCCGGCTGCGGCCCATCGGCCGAATTCGGTCGAAGCTCAGAGCGAGGTCCCGGGCGCCGAAGCAGGGCTTCGAAGGAGCGCCGGATGCCTGGATCGAAGTCGAGCCGTGGGCGGCGGAGGGTCTTCGGGGTCTCGCACCCGGCGACGAGGTCCTCGTCATCACCTGGTTCCACAAGGGTCGCCGAGGGGTGCTGAAGGTCTACCCGCGCTCGGACCGGAGAAACCCTCTGACCGGCGTCTTCGCGACTCGATCACCGGACCGGCCAAACCCTCTCGGCTTGCATCCGGTCACGATCCGCGCGATCGCCGGCAACCGGCTTCGCGTCGGCCCGATCGAGGCCATCGACGGGACGCCCGTCGCGGATATCAAGCCGGTCCTCGGGAAACCCTGAGACGTTCGAATCCGGGGCTTCCTGGATTTGGCCGGATAATTGGAGGGTCAGGAGAAAGATATGGCTACGGAACAGGCGAAAGCGGAAGGCGGGTTCGTTTACGCCAACCCCTTCCCGCACGGTGAGGACACGACGCAGTACAGGCTCGTGACGAAAGAGCACGTTCGGAAGTCTTCCTTCGACGGGAAGCCGGTGCTGGTGGTGGACCCGGAGGCGTTGACGCTGCTCGCGCGCGAGGCGATGCGGGACGTGTCGTTCCTGTTGAGGCCGAAGCACCAGCGGCAGGTCGCGGCGATCCTGGAGGACCCCGAAGCTTCGCCCAACGACCGGTTCATGGCGACGACGCTCCTTCGCAACTCGGTCGTCTCCTCGAAGTTCGAGCTCCCGTTTTGCCAGGACACGGGCACCGCCACGATCGTGGCGTGGAAGGGGCAGCAGGTCTGGACCGGCGCGGACGACGCGGCGTATCTCTCCCGGGGGGTCTTCAAGACCTTCACGGGCGAGAACCTGCGCTACTCCCAGACCGCGCCGCTGACGATGTACGACGAGGTCAACACCGGCAACAACCTTCCGGCGCAGATCGACATCTACGCCGTGCCCGGCTCGGAGTACCGGTTTCTCTTCGTCGCCAAGGGCGGAGGGTCGGCCAACAAGTCGTACCTCTTCCAGGAGACCAAGGCGCTGTTGAACCCGGCCTCCCTCGAGACCTACCTCGTGGAGAAGATGAAGACGCTCGGCACTGCGGCCTGCCCGCCGTACCACATCGTCTTCGTCGTCGGCGGGACCTCGGCCGAGGCGACGCTCAAGACCGTCAAGCTCGCCTCGACGGGGTATTACGACGACCTTCCGACCTCCGGCGACAGATCCGGCCGGGCGTTTCGCGACCCGGAGATGGAAACGAAGATGCTTGCGGCGGCCCAGAAGATCGGGTTCGGCGCGCAGTTCGGCGGCAAGTACTTCGCGCACGACATCCGGGTCATCCGCCTTCCGCGCCACGGCGCGTCCTGCCCGGTCGGGATGGGCGTCTCCTGCTCGGCCGACCGCAACGTCCTGGCGAAGATCGACGAGAACGGGATCTGGCTGGAGGAGTTGGAGCGGCACCCCGAGAAGCTGCTGCCGGTCCGCGAGGGCGTGCCGGGCCAGGCGCACGGCGGCCTCGTTCACATCGACCTGAACCGGCCGATGAAGGAGATCCTGGCGCAGCTGAGCAAGTACCCGGTCTCCACGCCGCTCGCATTGACAGGCCGGCTCGTCGTCGCGCGCGACATCGCGCACGCGAAACTGAAGGAGCGGCTGGATTCCGGCGCCGAGCTGCCGCAGTACTTCAAGGACCATCCGGTCTATTACGCGGGTCCGGCCAAGACGCCGAAGGGGATGCCCTCGGGGTCCTTCGGCCCCACGACGGCGGGGCGGATGGACTCTTACGTGGACCTCTTCCAGGCCAACGGCGGGTCGCTCGTCATGATCGCCAAGGGAAACCGCAGCAAGCAGGTCACCGACGCGTGCAGGAAGCACGGCGGCTTCTACCTCGGGTCGCCCGGCGGCCCCGCGGCGATCCTCGCGGCGGAGAACATCAAGAAAGTGGAAGTCCTCGAGTACCCCGAGCTGGGCATGGAGGCGATCTGGGCGATCGACGTCGTGGACTTCCCCGCCTTCATCCTGGTGGACGACAAGGGAAACGACTTCTTCCAGCAGCTACGGTAGCCGGGCAGGTCTTAAAATCGGCAGCGCGCCGCACGCGCGCTGCCGATCCTGAGCGGCGTGCGCCGCGAAGGATCTCTGTCCGCATGACAATCGCATCGGGAAGCCGCCTCGGCCCCTACGAGATCGTCGCGCCGCTCGGTGCCGGCGGAATGGGCGAGGTCTACCGCGCGCGGGACACCCGGCTCGACCGCTCGGTGGCGGTGAAGGTCCTGCCGCCCCTGCTCTCGTCCTCTCCCGACGCGCGCCAGAGGTTCGAGCGGGAGGCGAAGGCGATCTCGAAGCTCTCGCATCCCCACATCTGCGCGCTCTACGACATCGGACGCGAAGGAGAGACGGACTACCTGGTGATGGAACTGCTCGAAGGGGAGACGCTGTCGGCGCGCCTCGCGAGGGGACAGCTGCCCCTCGAGCAGACGCTGCGCTGCGGGATCGAGATCGCCGGCGCCCTGGAGAAGGCGCACCGGCTTGGGATCGTCCACCGCGACCTGAAGCCCGGCAACGTCATGCTGACGAAGGCTGGCGTGAAGCTCCTCGACTTCGGGCTGGCCAAGGTCCTCCAGCCTGCGCCGCCGCTCGAGAGCCTGACCTCCGCGCCGACGGCGGCGAAGGACATCACGCGGGAGGGGACGATCCTCGGGACGCTCCAGTACATGGCGCCCGAGCAGCTCGAGGGCCGGGAGGTGGACGCCCGCACCGATGTCTTCGCGCTGGGCTGCGTCCTCTACGAGATGGCGACGGGGCGGAAGGCCTTCGCCGGGGCGAGTCAGGCTTCCGTGATCGCGGCGATCCTGGCGGCGCCGCCCCCGCCGACCTCTTCCTCGCACGCCGTCCCGCGGTCCCTCGACCGCGTCGTTCAGACGTGCCTCGCCCGGGATCCGGACGACCGCTGGCAGAGCGCCGGCGACGTGGGCAAGGAGCTGGCGTGGCTCGCTCAGGATCCCTCCGCGGAGCCGGCCGCCGCCCGGAAGTCGCGCCCGGTTCTTCCCTGGATCGTCGCGGCCGCCGCCATCGCGATCGCCTTCGCCTCGGCGCTGGCGCTCCTTATGCGGCCTCGCGCGGCGCCGGCGGAATTGACCCGGTTCCGGATTCTTGCTCCGCAGGGCCTGAAGTTGCTCCCCCAGTCATACCTTTCGCCGGATGCGCGGCGCCTCCTGATGCTGCTCCAGGACGACGCGGGCCGGGACTTGCTCGGTGTGCGATCGCTCGACAGCCTCGAGGTGCGACGCCTTTCCGGCACCGAAGATGCCCGCGGCGGGTTCTGGTCGGCCGACGGCCGGCAGATCGCGTTTTTCTCCGAGGGGAAGCTCAAACGGATGCCGGCGGAGGGAGGCCCCGCGCAAGTGGTCTGTGAAAGCGGCGGCGCCTTCACCGGCGCCTGGGGGCAGGACGGCACGATTCTCTTCTCGAAGGAATTCGCCACTCCCATCCTGGCCGTCTCCGCCGCTGGCGGCTCGCCCCGGCCGGTGACGACCCTCGACACCGCGCGTGGAGAGGTCTGGCACAGCCATCCGGCCTTTCTTCCCGACGGACGCCATTTCGTGTTCGCGGCGACCAACCTCGATCCGGAGAAGACCTCCGTGATGCTCGGTTCCCTCGATACGAAGGAGGTCCGCCGTCTCTTCCTCGCCGACTCTTCCGCGTTCTACGCCGAGCCGGGTTACCTGCTGTTCGGACGCGACAGCGCCCTCTTCGCATGGAGATTCGATCCCCATAAACTGCAGCTCGTCGGCGAGCCGGTCCCCGCGTTCGACCAGGTCCGCTGCTGGCGCCAGGACAACCTCGTGGCGGCGTCGGCCGCCGGCAATCGCCTCGTCTACGTAACCTGGATCGGCCGCCGCAATCTCGTCTGGGTGGACCGGCGAGGCCGGGAGCTCGGGACCCTCGGCGAGACCGCCAGCTATTCGGACGCGCGCGTCTCGCCGGACGGCCGGAAGGTCGCCGTGGCCCGCCGCGATCTGGCGCACGGCCAGAACCTGGACGTCTGGGTGCTGGACGCCTCCCGCGGGACGAGCTCACGCGTCACGTCGGAGCAGACCGACGATTTCAACCCGGCGTGGTTTCCCGACAGCGAGCGCGTGGCCTACGTCACCAGCGCGAACGGCGCCTTCGACATCTACGAACGGCCGGCCGGCGGCGGGCAGGCGAAACCCTTGGCTCGAAGCGGCGAAGACAAGGTCCTTCCGAGCCTGTCGCCGGATGGGCGTCACCTGCTCGTGGCGAGGGGGGAGCAGAGCATCTTCTCGCGCGTCATCCTCCCGGTTGATGGGAAGGGGGAGCCCGTTCGCTTGACGGAAGGCACGCGGTCTTCCGAGCAGCATCCGGAATACTCGCCCGACGGCCGCTGGACGGCCTTCGACTCCAACGAATCCGGTCAGAGGGAGGTCTACGTGCAAGCCGTCTCCGGCGGCGAGAAGCGCCAGGTCTCGATCGGCGGCGGGCAGTGGCCGGTCTGGAACCGGGCCGGCGCGGAGATCTTCTACGCCGCGAGGGATGGAATGCTGATGTCCGTCTCTTTGCGTCTCGCTTCGGACCGCGTGGAGGCCGGGGAGCCGCAGCCCCTCTTCCTCCTCCAGCTCGGAACGCAGGGTGAGCTCCCGTGGGTCAGCCACCCCTTCGACGTCTCGCCGGACGGCCAGCGGTTCCTGATCATCCGCCGGGCCCGGGACGCCGAGCCCGACGGCACTGTGGTCGTTACAAACTGGACGGCCGCCCTCGCCGAACGCCGATGACTCCGGCTGGCCGCCTGGCCGTCCTCAGGGGCAGCTGGGGAAGGCGGAGGTGTCCTGGAGCGGCTGGAAGGCCGTGCCCTGCGGGTTCGTGTAGGTCTTGACGGTTCCGGTCTGGGTGTCGGTGACCGTCGTGACCACGTTGACGTTGGTCAGGCCTCCCGCGAAGACCCAGTAGGTCGAGCTGAACGCGCAGCCGTTGACGACCTTCAGCACCATCTCCACGTTGTTCGGGCTGAAGAACCAGAAGTAGCCGGTGTCGGAGGTCAGCGGCACCGCCTGGCCGGCTCCGCTCTGCGACTGGGGCGTCGTCCATTGGACCTGGACCTTGAACCGGCCGTTGTTCAGGCAGAGCGTGGTCGCGTCGGGGGTGCACGCCGCGCCGGGCGCGATCGGGCCGGGAACGGGACGGAAATCCATGGTCCGCGTTACCTCGCCGGACCTCTGCAGCGTTGACCCGGACTCGAGGTCGAGCGCGAGCGCGGCCGGGAACGCGCTCGTGTCCTGGATCGGCTGGAAGGCCGTCCCCTGCGGGTTGACGTAGGTCTTCTGAGTTCCGGCCACGGTGTCGATCACGGTCGTCGTGACCTGGACGTTGGTCAGGCCTCCGGCGAAGACCCAGAAGGCGGAGTTCAGCGCCCGGCCGTCCACGACCTTCAGGACCATCTCGATGTTGTTCGGCGTGAAGAACCAGAAGTACCCCGTGTCGGATGTCAGCGACGTCGCCTGTCCCGCCCCGTTTCGGCCGTCGCTCGTCGCCCAGGCGACCGAAGCGCTGAACCGGCCGCCGTTCAGGCACAGGTTCGTCGCGCCCGCGGCGCAGGCGCCGACGTTGATCGGGACTTGCTGCGCCGCCGCGCCCACGGTCAGCTTGAGCGAACAGCCCGAGGAACAGGACTTGAGGAACTGCGCCGCGAACGAGGCCTGGACCGCCGTGCTGCCGAGCGTCGTGTCGCCCGCCGGGGTCGAAAGCCTCCACTGGGCTCCCGGGTAGTTGGCGCCGGGAGGCGGCGGAGCCTCCTCGTCGAACAGGTAGTACGTCGTGCCGGCGTTCAAGAAGAACGAATTGCCCACGAAGGGCGCGGACTGCGTCTTCGCGGCGTCGAGGTAGATGCCGATCGCGGGGGCCGGCACCCACTCCGTGACGGTCACGGGGCGGGAAGCGACCACGGAGTCCGACGAGCCCGACGTCGTGTAGTTGTACTTGAGGTAGATGCAGTAGGAGCCCGTGGAGTTGGGCGCGATGATCTGCGCCGCTCCGCCGACCGTCAGGAACGAGGAGGCGACCGGGTTGGTGGGGATCGGGGGCGGCGCGCCGCACGCTCCGGCCGCGATCAGCCAGTCCACGGAGTTCAGTGTCGTGCTCGCGGGCTTCGTCATCTGGTTGGTCACCGGGAAGGCGCTTCCGCGCACGACGCCGGCCGGCGCCGTGAAGGACGCGATCAACGCGGGCGTCTGCGAGACGGCCCCGGTCGCGGTCGCCTGGTATCCGCCCGGGAACGTCGCGGTCAGGACGAAGCCGGTCGCGCCGGCGGGAACGTTCACGACGGGCCCCTGGAGGTTCGAGGGGGGGCCCGCGGGAAAGGTGAACGTCCACGCGAGCGTGGCTTCGGAGAGGTTGCCCTTGGTCGCGCTTGCGTCGGCGCTGCCGCCGGTGGCCACCGTCAACGTCCCGCCGGCCTCGTTGCAGGTGCCGGTGAACCCGGAGTAGCCGGCGATGACGACCTGGGGGCACGAGAAGAAGAACGCCGAAGAGACGAACGCGTTCGCGCTCGTCCCGAACTGGTTCGCGCTCTTCTCGGCGAACTGCCAACTCGCGCTCGCCGGCGGGTTGGCGAGCCCGAGGCTCTGGCGGCAGTTGCCCGCCGTGCGGATATTTCCGCCATTGGCCGGATCGCAAGGAAAGTAGCCGACGACGACGCCCTCGGCCTGGATCGATCCGCTCTCGTCGGCGACGAAGCTGCCTGTGTAATTGAAGTCCCAGGTCACGGAGTTCGGTCCGCCGCTCGAGGCATCCTGGAGCTGCCACTTGTCACCGTAGTAGTTGCCCTTGTCGGCGCGGCCGGTCGCGGAGAGGTTCGTCGCGAACGCGTTGGCGATGGGCGGCGAGTTCGCCTGGCCGCTGGCGATCCAGACGAAGTTCCGGCCGTTGGCGTCGAGGGGCTGGATCGACCAGGTCCTGCCCTGCGGGTCCGTCGTCTGGGTGGAATCCGGGATTTCCCCCAGGTCGCCCAGGTAGTTGAACGTGCCCAGCTCGAAGGTGAACCGCTGGTGGTTGTCGTCGCGCGGCCCGTTGCACCCTTTCGTGGCGGCGAAGCACTGGCCGTTGAACTGCCGGACCAGCACGTAGTTGCCGGAGGTCGAGACGTTGGTGATCCCGTTGCAGTCGCCGATGACGTAGATATCCGTGTCGGACGTAGGCTGGAACCCCGTGCACTTGGACTCCGCCTGGACGTGCCCCGGGGAAAGCGCCTGGGTGTCGAGCCAGAAGAACCCGAAGTCCGACTGCTTGATGACGTACTTGCCGTTGTACATCGCCGGTCCGCCGGTGATGCTGACGATCCCGCTGGCGGTGAAGGGGACCGACTGAGCCCGGGCGGAGAGGCCAGGCAGAAGCAGCAGGCCGGCGGCGGCGAGTCGGCGGAGAAGACTCATGTTTCGGGAACCTCTCTGGTTGGCTCCTAGTGGACGCCTGGGCAGGCGCCCTTCCCCCGGGGACAGGGAAAGCGCGTCTGCCCGGTGGTTCTGTTTCCCTTCAGGACACCCCTTCGTGGCCGGTGTCACGCAACCGGAGCGGGCATTTTAGCAGAGGGGTAGTAGGCTTTCGCCATGAAGATCGGTTTGGTGCGCGTGCCGGGCCTGTGTTCGAGCCTCGTCCTGGCCGTGGCGACCGGCGCGGGATCGCTCCTCGGACTGTGCGGTCCCTTCACGGACGTGGCGGCGGACGTCTTCTGCCCGTTTGTGCTGGAGATCTTCTACCTGGGGATCACGACCGGGACGACGGCGACGACGTACGACCCCACGGCGAACGTCTCGCGTCTCCAGATGGCGGCCTTCCTCTCGCGCACGGTGGACGGCCTGCTTCGGCGCGGGAGCCGCCGGGCGGCGCTGGACCAGTACTGGAATTCGAAGAACGCGAGCGTCCTCGGGCTGACGACGGTTGGAAGCTCGCCCGGCCTCCCCGCCTCGGACGGGCAGGACATCTGGGTGCCGGGATTCACCGGCCAGACGACGCGCGTGCGCGCGAGCGACGGCAAGCTGCTGGAGACCTGGAACGGGGCCAACCAGGGATACGGCGCCCTCGTCGCGATGGGGAAGGTCTTCATCTCCGGCCAGACGGTGCCCGGTTTCGTCTACCGGATCGACCCGTCGCAGCCCGCGGGGACCGTCACGACCGTCGCCAGCTTCCTTGGCGACAACCCGCAGGGGATCACGTTTGACGGCTCGCGCATCTGGACCGCGAACTTCGGCGTCATCAACACCGGCTCCGTCTCGATCATTACGCCGGCGGCGTCGTTCCCCTGGAGCGTCACGACCGTGACGACGGGATTCACCGAGTGCGCCGGCGCGATCTTCGACGGATCCAACGTCTGGGTGACGGACTCCGGCCCCCAGGCCCTGCGAAAGCTCGACGCCAACGGCGCGATCCTCCAGACGGTCACGCTCGAGCCGGCCCCCAAGTTCCCGGCGTTCGACGGCGCCAACATCTGGGTCCCGGCCCTGAACAACGGGAGGGTATGGGTGGTCCGCGCTTCCACCGGAGTCGTGCTCGCGACCCTGAGCGGCAACGGCTTGTTCGAGCCTTACCAGGCGGCGTTTGACGGCCAGAGGATCCTCGTCACCAACGGAACGGACGACACCGTCTGCGTCTGGAAGGCGGCCGACCTGACGCCGCTCGGTGTCTTCGAAACCGGGGCGGCAAGCGGCCCCTTCGGCGCTTGCAGCGACGGAATCAACTTCTGGATCACACTCTCCGGCCCGGACAAGCTGGCCCGCTTCTGACGAGCAACCCTCCTCGTGGCGAAAAAGCGTTCGAAAAGGCCGGCGGCCGAAGTCCGCCCCACCGAGGAGAGGAAGACGGGCCGCGGCCGGATCCTGTGGATCTCCCTGTCGCTGGCCGCGGTGCTCGGACTGGAGATCTGGTTCTGCCTCGGATCCTTCCGATTGCCCTTTTTGGACACCCGCCTCCATTACAGCTACGACAACGCGGTCTTTCTCTTCCAGTCGCGCTGCGGCGACCGGAGCGGGGACCTGCGCTCGCAGTTTGGCGTCACGAAGCAGAGCTACTCCCGGTGGGGCGAGAAGACGGGCGAGGCGCGGTATTACACGGACCATCCGTTCCTGGTGAAGGCTCTCTTCCAGCAGTTCACGCGGATTGCCGGGACCGAGGAGTGGACGTCGCGGGTCTTCTCGCTCGCGGTGTCCTTCGGCATCGCGGCGGGATTCTTCGTGATCGTGATGAGGCTGACGGCGAGCCTGCTCTCTGCGTTCGCCGGGACGGTCGTTCTCGTGAGCCTGCCTCTCTTCGCGGTGTACCAGACGTGCATCAAATTCGAGACCGACGGAATGCTCGCGGGCGTCTGGGTCTTCGCCGCGCTGACCGGTTTTCTCGAGAGCGGGAAACGCTCGTCGCTTCGGGCGTATGGGATCCTCGCCGCGCTCGCCTTCCTCGTTCACTGGACCTCGGCGCTGCTGGTGGGGGCGGTGGGGCTGTGGCTCCTCGTTTCCTGGCTGCGGCGGCGAGATCTCGAGCGCGGGCGCGTCCTGGGAGCCACCATCGTGGCGGGGATCGCCGGCATCGTTCTTCTCGCCCTGGCCTTCAGCTACCTCCAGCACGGCTGGAGCGGCGCACTGGCTGAGCTGGCGCGGTCATTCTCGGTCCGGTCGGCACCGGTCCCTCTTCCCGAGTGGTGGGAGCGGCAGCGCGCGTACCTCGCCGCCAATTTCACGAGCGTCCTGCTCTGGGCGGCCCTCGCGGTCGCCGTGTTCCTGGCGGCGCTCGCCTTCCGGAGAGCACGGTCATCCCCGCCGGGGCTGCTGGCGGTGTTCTTCTTCACAACCCTTGCGGTCGCGGCCGTCTGGCTGATCGCCTTCCGTCAGGGGAGCTTCATCCACAAGTACTGGCAGTACTGGCTGTGCCTCCCGATCGCGACGCTCGCGGCGGCCTTCGTCTCCTCGCTGAAACGATCGCGGCTCGCCCTGCTGGCGGGAACCGCGGGATGCCTCGCCCTCTCCGTCTATCTTCTCCTCGCGGCGAAAGAGTCGTACGCCGGCGTCCTGAAGGAGCAGCTCGGAACGCCCGAGGACATCGCGTTCCTGAAGACCTTGCGCGACGATTCCTTCCAGCGCTTCGTCTTCGTCCCCGTCGCGGACACGCCGCTCAACCAGTGGTTCCAGGGCCCCCTCTTCGAGTACTACACGGACCGGCCGGTCGTCACTTCGTCCTCCGGATCGGACGTTCGCGCCGGCGACAAGGCCCTTCTCCTGCGCTTCCGCCAGCGTGAATCCGTAACCGCGGCGGTATCGAACTGGAGCGGAAAGACCCTCGCCAACGAAAAGTGCGGCCTCCGCTTCTGCGCCTACGACGTCGCCGCGCCCTGACCCGCGCTCGGCCCGCCCCGAATCGCGCGGCGCCGCGAAACCAAAAGCCCGGCGGCGATGATCGCGAACCCCACGGGCCCCCACCTCGAAACCCTTCCTCCCGGAACGTTTTCCGTCCACTCGATCCGGTGATCGCCTGCCGGGACCGGCACCGCCGAGAACGCCAGGTGCGCCGGAAGCGTCTCGACCTTCTTCCCGTCGAGCAGGATCGTTCGGTACGGGAAATACCCCCGCAGAACAAACAGCCATGTCGGGTCCGGCCCGGAAACCTCCAGCCGCAGCCGCTCGGGCGACTTCTCCACGACGCGAACGGACCCCGGCCGCGCCGTCCCTGCTCCGGCAGGCCCCGCCTCGATGACGATCCCCCCGTTCTTCATGGCCGGAAGCAGGCGGATCTCCTCCTGCGGGTCCGGCGTCATCCGCCAGCTCTCCAGCAGCCGAATGTCCGGGTACGCCTTCTCGTGCTCGTCCCACTCGAGCAGGTCGTTGCCTCGGACGCGCCGGTATCCCGCGAACGGCCGCTGGTCGCGATAGCGAACTCCGAAGCGAAGTCCCAGCGCTCCGAAGAAGGCCTCCGAGTTCTGCGCTCCCGCCGCCATGAACGAGAGCCGTCGCAGGCTTTCCATCCTCGAGCTGTCGCCGACGTCGAAGTCTCCCTGGAAGACGCTGCCGCGCTTCCAGAGGAGCTGCGTGAAGTACTGCCAGTCGTTGCGGACCCCGTCGAGCTCGCCGGGGTCGGTCATTTCGTGGACCTCGCGTTCTGCCGACGCCGGCGGATAGCTCCCTTCACCGAGCACCCGAAAAGCCCCCGTGGGATCGGCTCGGCGCACGAACAGGGCGAACGGCGTGGGGCCGAGCAGGGTCTCCTCGGCGATCGTCTGGGCGATCTTCGTCGTGGCCGCGATCGGAACGAGCGTCGCGACCGTCAGGCCGGCGAGAAACGCTCTCGTCCCGGGTTTCTGAAGCAGATCGAGCGCGATCAGAGTGGCTACCCAGAGGAGCCCCGCTTCCACGAGGCACATCGGCAGGACGCGGGCGGCGCGGACCGCGTAGGGCGGCTCGACTCGGGTGATCCAACCGACGAGCGACTCGGTGGCGTCCGGGAAGAGCTGCGTGAAGACCGCGGCCGCCGCGAAGGCGCCGGCCAACCAGAGCGTCCACCTCCGCTTTTTCGGCCGGCGCAGGGATTCGAAGGCGAGCCCGGTGATGAGGGAGAGCGCGAGCGCGACGGCGAGCCCGAACTTCTCGGGATTGCGAAGGGGAATCGGCGAGGACGCGCGGCCGAGAAAGTCGGGAAGGAGGCTCGGCGGGACGGAAAGGGCCAGCCCGCCCAGGAGGAGCAGCTTCGCGAACCGAAGGCCGGCTGGCTCGGCAAGAGGCTGGGCGGCCGGTCCCTTGTGACTCGCGGTTCTCTTCGGGCGGCGCCACCGGATGGACAGCAGCGCGAGGAACGCCAGCCCTCCGCAGTAGAGCGTCGCGAAGATCCCGAGGCCGCGGCCGTGGAAGACCGTCGTCGCCCAGAGCTCCGTCGGGTCGAGCTTCCACGTCGTTCCGAAGGGATAGGGAAACACGATCTCGACCAGCCGAAGCGGCGAGATCGAATAGGTGACAACCTCCGCCAGCGTCAGTCCGCGAACGGCGCGGCTCGTTTCCGGGGCCCAGAGATAGGTCGCCGCGATCTGCGGCAGGCCGATGAGAAAGGCGAGTCCGAGCGCGCCGCCGAGCCGGAGGAGGTGCGCGCGTCGGGCGGGTCTCTCCTCCTCCACGAAGATCCAGAGGAGGCAGGCGGCGATGGCCATCCCGATCGTGAAGACCTCGCCGGCGAGGAAATCCAGGCCGAACAGGACCGACAGCGCCAGGATCTGCGTCCCGCCGGACCTCCACCGCCTGGCGAGCGCCCAGAGGATCCACGGAAACAGCGCGACCCCGGGAATGTGGTTCGTGTAGAAGACGTACGAGACGACCACGCCGGAGAAGACGAAGGTCACCGCCCCGATCCACGCGGCGCCCCGAGAGGCCTTCCGAAGCGTGAGCAGGGCGAGAACTCCGAGCCCGGCCGCCGCCCAGTGCAGGATCGGGAAGAGCCGCATCGCGAACGGGAACGGGAGAAAAGCCAGCAGCATCCGCACCGGGTAGAGCGATCCGACGTTGGGATTGGCCAGCAGCGGCCGGCCCCCGGAGATCTCGTCCACCCAGACGGGCAGCCGCCCGCGGGCGTACGCGTCGTGGATCGCCGACTCCATCGGCAGGTTGTAGCCGAGCAGGTCGCGCCCGCCGAAGTTCCTCCGCAGAAAAAGAGGATCGGCGTAGACGGCGGCGAGGAGGAGGACGAAAAGGAGGGCCGGCGTCGGCCGCCTGAGGAATCTCACTCGATCCTGTAGATGAAGAAGCCCTGGCCGACGCGGTCGATCGGCTTGTAGCGGACCAGCCAGTCGGTCGGGAGGCGCTCCATCTTCGCCGCAATGAGCCCGCGGACCAGGATCTGCGTCCCGACGGCGTAGAGGCCGGGAGGAGGCGGGTCCTTGCGCATGAACTCGTACCAGTTGAACTTGATCCCGTAGTAGCCGGGAAGGACGCTGTACGGCGTGTAGAGGTTGATCTTCTCGACGCCGTGCTCGTCCATCCAGGTCTTCAACCGCTTCAGGTCCGTGCCCCAGTCGAGGTTGGAGTCGTCGAGGTACTTGTAGCCGTTCTTCGAGCCTCCCACGAAGTCTGTGAAGTAGGGGATGTAGTCGGGGAAGACCCGGACCGTGGAGAAGGCGAGCCAGGCCGCCAGAGCGCCCGCGACGGCGGTTCGAGCGCGCCGCGCCAGGAAGAAGTCCGTCAGGCGGGAGATGAAGACGAACAGCAGCGGGAAGACCGGCAGGATGTAGCGCACCCCGACGTTGGACGCCAGGGCCGAGGTGATGACGAAGAAGAGCGCCGCCGGCAGGAGCAGGAACCCTTCATCGCGCCACTTCGGTCTCGGAGCGACCCCAAGCAGCGCGAGCGACGTGAGCAAGAGCAGAATCGTGGGGGCGGGAGTCTTGAAGAAGAACGCCGCGAGGAAGTAGTACCAGAAACCGCCCTGCTGGAAGTTGCCCGCGAGGTAGAGCCAATACTCCGGGTGGTGGTTGGCGTTCACGAGCGTCATGCCCTTGACATAGAAGAGCGGGTCCCTCGGGAAGAAGAAGATCGCCCAGACCAGCGTGAAGGCGACCACAATGACGATCGCGCACGCCCGCCCGGCGAGGAGGAGGCGGGGCCCGGTTCCCCGGACCTCGGGAAACGCGACAAGCCGCGCCGGTCCCGGAGCGCCGGAAGGATTCTGCGGCCGCGGCCGCAGGGCGGCGAGGGCGAGCAGCGCGGGAAGGAGCGGAACGAGGATCACCGCCGAGAACTTCGTGGCCAGGGCGAGCCCCATCGCCACACCGGCGAAGACCAGGTTGCGGATCCGCCCCTCCCTCGAGAACCGCCAGAGCCAGTAGACCGTGAGGAAGAAGAAGCACGTCAGGCCGAGGTCCATCGTCACGAAGCGGGAGTGCGCCAGGATGTTCGGGCAGAAGGCATAGAGAAAGAGCGCCGCAAGCCCTGCCCGCCGTCCGTAGAGCTCGGAGGCCCACCGGAAGACGAAATACCCCAGGAGGATCGAGAGCAGGACGATCGGCACCCGTCCCCAGAAGAGCATCTCGTCGGCGTGGTTCGAGTAGAGAAAGTGCACGCCGAAGGTCGTCTGCTCCGGCGGGTCCTTCGTCCAGCTCGGGTCGTCCCACTTCACCACCGGGTCCATGAAGAGGAAGGTCGGAAGCGAAGAAAGAAGCTTGATGAAGGGCGGATGCTCGGGATTGAGGCGAAAGTCGCCCGTCTTCCAGTACGTGTAGCCGGCCGGCAGGTGCGCGGGCTCGTCCGCCGAAGCGGTCAGGTACGAGAGGCTGCAGAACTCCTGGAGGAAGGCGGCGAGCAGCAGCGCGACGAGCAGCGCGGTCTGACGCGCCGCGGCGCGGCCGGCGAGGATCCGCGCCTTGGCCGCGGTACGAGCGTCGGCGGCTTTCGCGGGTGCCGTCCGTTTTCCCAGATTCTGATGCACGGCTCTCACCGAAGCATACCGGCCTCCTCGTGCTACTCTGGGGCAGAGAGGGTTCCATGAAGACTTCCCGGCTCCTTCGGCGGATGGGTGTCGTGCTTTCGATCGGACTGTCGGCTTTGATGACAGGTGGCGGCGCCGCGCTTCTGGGCAACTGCGGCCCGTTCACGGACGTTGCGCAGGACGTGTTTTGCCCGTTCGTCCTCGAGATCTTCTACCTGGGGATCACGACCGGTACCACGGCGACGACGTACGACCCGACGAGCAACGTCTCGCGGCTCCAGATGGCCGCGTTCCTCTCCCGGACCGTGGACGGGGTGCTCAAGCGCGGAGGCCGCCGGGCGGCACTCGACCAGTTCTGGACGACGCAGAACTCCACCGTGATGGGGATGACCGACGTCGGCACCGATCCGACTCTTATCGCGTTCGACGGCGCCGACGTCTGGGTGGCCAACGAGGGGACGGGAACGGTCTCGCGGGTGCGGGCGAGCGATGGGAAGCTGCTGGAGACGTGGACCGGGGCGACGGCCGCGTGGGGCGTTCTCGTCGCGATGGGAAAGATCATCGTGACCGGGGAGGGGCAGCCGAGCAGCCTCTACCAGATCGACCCGTCCGCGGCGGCCGGGGTGGTGACGACGGTGGCCACGAACCTCGGGGACAATGCCCAGGGGATCTCCTTCGACGGGACACGGATCTGGGTCGGCAACGTCTCCTCGTCCAGCGTGTCGATCGTGACGCCCGGAGCGAGTCTCCCGTGGACGGTCACCACGGTGACGACGGGGTTCGACGGCCCGGTCGGAACCGTCTTCGACGGATCGAACATCTGGATCGCCGACAACACCGGGCTCCTTCGCAAGGTCGACTCCAGCGGGGCGATCCTGCAGACCGTGACGCTGGCGGTCAACGGAGGCGAGTACCCCGTCTTCGACGGCTCCAACATCTGGCTCCCGCTCAGCGGAGGGCCGGCACTCGCGGTCGTGCGCGCGTCCACGGGGGCGGTTCTTGGCACACTGACCGGCAATGGGATCGGCGCAGACGTGAAGCAGGCGGCCTTCGACGGCCAGCGGATCCTCGTCACGAGCTACTTTGCCAATACGCTTTCGCTTTGGAAGGCGGCCGACCTGACGCCCCTCGGGTTCGTCCAGATGGAAACCATTCACCCGTTGGGAGTTTGCAGCGACGGCGTCAACTTCTGGATCGCGTTGAACATCGGACACGCCATCGCCCGGTTCTGACCGGAGAACGAGGGGCGGGCGGGTGGAGGACCCGCCCCTACAGCGCCGATTGGGGACGGGGGCGCGAGAGGACTAACCCGGCGGCGATCAGGAGGAAGAGGACTGGGCCGAATCGGGAGACTCTTCCGCCGGGGACCCGCTCGATCCACTCGACGAGGTGTTTGCCGGCCGGCATGCGGATGGCCGAAAAGGCGAGCTGCGCCGGGAAGCACTCGACGGGCTTGCCGTCGAGGAGCACGGTGCGGTAGGTAAAGAAGCCGCGCAGGACGAAGAGCCAGGTTGCATCGGGCGCGTCGGCCTCCAGCCTCAGGCGCTCGGGAGTCCGCTCCAGGACTTTCACCGTTCCGGGCCTCGCCGTTCCCTCGCCGCGCTTGCCGGACTCGATGACGATCTCGCCTTCGTCCACGTGGCCGACGAGGTCGAGGGCTTCCGTCGCGCTCCACTGCTCCTTCCACTTCTGGACGAGGCGGATGTCGGGGAAGGCCTTCTCGATCCCGTCCACGATCTGGACGTTGTTGCCGTAGATCGGGTGATAACCGGCGACCGGCTGCTGGTCGCGGAAACGGATCCCCCAGCGAAGCGCCAGGCTGCCGAAAAAGTTGGGCGAGTCGCGGTACCCGTCCATGAAGGAGATGCGCCGCAGGCTCTCGGTGCGCGAGAGGTTGCCGTCGTCGAAGTCGTAGTTGAGCACCGTGCCGGCCCCCCACAGCTCGTGCATGAAGTACTGCCAGTTGCGCCGGAAGAGCTCGAACTGTCCGAAGTCGGTCGTGCCCTGGAGCTCCTCGAGGATGGACGGAGGTCGGTAGCTCGCCTCCCCGAGCACGCGGTACTCGCCGGCCGGGTCGTTCTTGCGGAGATACCAGACGAGTGGCGTGGGGCCGATCAGGTAGTCGGTGTCGTAAGTCTGCGCGATCTTGGCGTCGGCGAGGATCGGGACGAGAGTGAAGATCGCCAGCGCCGCCGCGAAGGCTTTCTTCGTTCCCTTCTGGAGCAGGTCCAGCCCCACGACCGTCGCCATCCAGAGGAGGCCGCCTTCGATCAACGCGCGCGGCAGAACCGTCGAGGCGCGCTTGCCGTAGGGCAGGTCCACGCCGGTCAGGAGCATCACGGCATCCCGCGTCCCTTCCTGTGAGATCCAGGAGAGGAGGGCCAGCAGGGCGATCACCGCGCCGACCGCGATCGTCCAGGGGCGCTTTGCCGGACGTCGAAGCGATTCGAAGGAGAGGCCGACGAGGATCGCGAGCGCGAAGACGATGACGACGCCGAACTTCTCCGGGTAGCGCAGCGGGAAGGGGGAATTGGCGGTCGCCAGCGAGTTGGGAAGGAAGTTGGGCGGGACGGCGATGATCAGCGCGGCGTAGATCAGGAAACGGGCGAAGCGCACGCCTCGGGGGCGAGCCTCGAACGCCGGGGCCGTCTTCTGCTGCGGTTTGCCGGGGCCCGCGGCCTTGCGCGCCGCGGCGCCCGGTTTTCGGGACACCGGAGGCGCCTTCGCTCGGCGCCGGCGTGTGGCCACGAAGGCGACGACCGCCAGCGCGCCGGCGTAGAAGCTCGAGAAGAACCCGATTCCCTTTCCGTGGAAGACCGCCGTCGCCCAGAGCTCCAGCGGATCGATCTTCCAGGTTATGCCGAACGGGTAGGGAACGAAGAACTCGAGGAGCCTCCACGGCGAGATCGAAAAGATGACGACTTCGCCCAGCGTGATCCCGCGGATCGCGCGGTCCGTCTCGGGTGCCCAGAGGTAGGTCGCGGCGATCTGGGGCAGACCGATGAGAAGGCCCATCCCGATGGCGCCGGCCAGGGTCCGGAGCTCCCGGAACCTTTCCGCCCTCACCACTTCGGTGAAGATCCAGAGAAGGCACGCCCCGACCGCCATCCCGATGGTGAAGACGTCGCCGCCCAGGAAGTCCAGCCCGAAGAGGAGTCCGAGGACGACGGGCCTCGCGCCGGGCCTTGCCCATTTCCGAACCAGCGCCCACAGGATCCAGGGAAGGAGCATCACCCCCGGGTGGTGGTTGGTGTAGAAAACCTCGGAGATCCCGACGCCCGAGAAGACGTAGGTCACCGCGCCGAGCCACCGCGCCGCGGGCGGCGCGCCGAGGGCGCCGAGGAGCATCATCGTGCCGAGCCCGGCGAGCGCCCAGTGGATGACCGGGTAGAGACGCATCGCGTTCTCGTAGGAGACGACCCCGAGCACCGCTCGTACCGGGTAGAGCGCGCCCGCGTTCGGGTTGGCCAGCAGCGGCCGGCCTCCAGAGATCCCGCTGATCCAGACCGGCAGGCGGCCGCGCGAGTACGCGTCGTGGATTGCGTGCTCGATCGGCAGGTTGTATCCGATCAAGTCCCGCCCGCCGAACATCTTCGGCAAGAGGAGCGGGTCCGTGTAGACCCCGAAGACCAGGAGCACGAAGAGCGCTCCCGGCAGCAGGCGCCGGAGCGCGGCAGGGCGCGGCTGGCTTTCGTCGTTCAGGCGCCGGAAGGATAGGCCATCGGTCGGCCGCGGCAAAACGGCAGGGATCCGAACCGCCCGAGAGGCGTAGTCTTCGTGTTCAGGAGGAGAACATGAAACTCCATTCTCACGTCCGAGTCCTGTTCGTCTTTGCGCTGGCTCTCGGCACGATTCTCTGCGGAGGCGTCCTGAGCGCCGGCACGGTTTGCGGTCCCTTCCTCGACACCCCCAACGACCCGTTCTGCCCCTTCATCCTGGAGGTCTTCACCCTGCAGATCACGACCGGGACGAGCTCCACGACCTACGACCCGACGGCGAACGTGAGCCGGACCCAGATGGCGGCGTTTCTCGCGCGAACCGTGGACACGACGTTGAAGCATGGCAGCCGCCGGACCGCGATCAACCAACTCTGGTTGCCCAAGAACGCCTCGGTTCTTGGCATCACAACGGTTGGCTCGGGGCCCACTCTGGTCCAGTCCGACGGCCAGGACCTCTGGGTCGCGAACAATGACGGCAACACGGTGTCGCGGGTCCGGGCTAGCGACGGGCGGGTTCAGGAGACCTGGACCGGGGCGACATTCGCCTTCGGGACGCTCATCGCGATGAATCGCGTCCTGGTCACGGGCAGCATGAATCCTGGCACTCTTTACATGATCGATCCGACCAAGGCGGCGGGCGCCGTCACCACGGTCGCCACCAACCTCGGCAACTTCCCGGACGGGATCGCCTTCGATGGCACGCATGTCTTCACCGCGAACGAGGATGGCCTTACCGGCTCGGTTTCGATCGTTACTCCCGGCGCCTCGCCCCCCTGGACCGTCGCGACGGTGACCGTCGGAGTCTCTCCGACCAAGCCCACGGGCGCTCTCTACGACGGATCGAGCATCTGGGTGACGGACCGCGGCCAGAACACTCTCCTGAGGCTCGACGCCGCCGGCGCCGTCCTCCAGACGGTGACGGTAGGCACCACGCCGTTTTTCCCGGTCTTCGATGGAACGAACATCTGGGTTCCCAATGACGGCTCGAACAGCGTGACAGTCGTTCGCGCTTCGACCGGAGTGGTTCTTCAGACGCTGTTCGGCAACGGCATGAGCTTTCCGACCTCCGCGGCATTCGACGGCGAACGGATCCTGGTGGCCAACGGAGGCAACTCCGTGTCTCTCTGGAAAGCGGCGGATCTCACCCCGCTCGGGTCCGTCCCGACCGGAGCCAGCACCGGTCCTTTTGGGGCGTGCAGCGACGGCGTGCGGTTCTGGGTCACGCTGAACACCTCGGCGCAGCTCATGCGGTTCTGAGCGGGCGCAAGCCCCGGCCGGTTCCGTCTGGATCATCCTGGCTTACAAGACGGGGCCGATCGGGCAGCTAGCGCGGTTCTGAGTCTCGAAGCAACTGGAAAGGGTTAGAGTTCTCGTTCGAGGGTCCGCGGTGAACAAACTCTTCCACGTCCGGCGAGTGTCCGTTTCTCTTCTGCTGTCGGTCGCGGCGGCGATTGGCGGCGTGGCGAGCGGGATGCTCGGGGTGTGTGGTCCCTTCACGGACGTTTCCGACGCGGTGTTCTGTCCGTTCGTGCTGGAGATCTTCTATCTCGGGATCACGACGGGGACCACGGCGACGACCTACGATCCCGCGGGCAACGTCTCGCGGCTCCAGATGGCGGCGTTCCTCTCGCGAACGGTGGACGGGGTTCTGAAGCGGGGGAGCTCGCGAGCGGCGCTCGGGCGGTTCTGGCTTCCGGGCTCCTCGGACGCGGTCGGGCTGGCGACCGTCGCCGGCTCGAATCCCAACTTCGTGAAGTCCGACGGGTCCGATGTCTGGGCGACCTCGCTCGTCAGCCTCTCTCGCGTCCGAGCCTCCGACGGCAAGCTCCTCGCGACATGGACTTCCTCGACGCAGCTCTCCGAGCCGATGGTTCTCGCCATGGGGAGAGTGCTCACCGCGGGTTCGGCGAGTCCCGGAAAGCTGATGATGGTGGATCCGACGCAACCGCCCGGCGCCGTGACGATCGTCGCGTCCAACCTCCTGCCCTTCCCGGTGGGGATCGCATTTGACGGGTCACGAGTCTGGGTCGTCAACAGCGGTCCTCCCATCGGCGTCTCGATCGTCACTCCGGGCCCGACGATCCCATGGACGGTGACGACGGTCACGACCGGCGACGGCGTCGCCACCGGAGCGCTTTTCGACGGGACGAGCGTCTGGATCACGGACTCTCAGCTTCGCAAGCTCGACGCGTCCGGCGCGATCGTCCAGACCGTCGCGGTCTCCGGGACCTCGACACACCCCGTCTTCGACGGCGCGAACATCTGGGTCCCCGACTTCGGCGGTTCCGTGGCGGTCGTGCGCGCCTCGACCGGCGTGATCCTCCAGACGCTGACGGGCAACGGCCTGGGCAGCGCGGTGGCGGCCGCGTTCGACGGCGATCGGATCCTGGTCACGAGCCCAAACGCCGACGGGGTCTCTCTCTGGAAGGCGGCGGACCTTACCCCGCTCGGGTTCTTCTCGACGGGCGCCGGTTCCAACCCCTACGGCGCCTGCAGCGACGGCATCCAGTTCTGGATCGCCTTGAACGGCAAGAGCCATATCGCGCGGTTCTGAACCGCCCGGCAGGAGGAGACATGCGATCGGCTCGAAGGGGACTCCGAGTTTTCCCGGCTGCGCTGGCCCTCGCCGCCGCTGTCCTTGGCGGATCGGCGGCTGTCCTGACGGGGCTGTGCGGCCCGTTCACCGACGTGGCAGCCGACGCGTTCTGTCCTTTCGTCCTGGAGATCTTCACGCTCGGGATCACGACGGGGACGACGGCGACAACTTACGATCCCGCATCGAACGTCTCGCGGCTTCAGATGGCGGCATTCTTGTCGCGAACGGTCGACAACCTCCTCAAGCGCGGAGGCAGGCGGGCCGCACTGGGGCAGTTCACGACGCCGCAAGGGCCCTCGGTCCTCGCGCAGACGACCGTGGATTCCAACCCGCTCTTCCTGAAGTTCGACGGCGCGGACATCTGGGTCAGCGGAGGGAGCGTTGACCGGGTCCGGGCCTCCGACGGGAAACTGCTCGGCACCTGGACGTCGGCGACGCAGCTCGACGGGGAGATCGTGATCGCGTTGGGACGCGTCGTGACGCCCGGCTTCACCAATCCTGGAAGGCTGAATGTCATCGATCCAACGGCCCCTCCCGGAGAGGTGACTCTCGTCGCCAGCAACGTCGGCGTGCTGCCGTCGGGCATCGCCTTCGACGGCGCCCGGTTCTGGACCGCCAACGACGGGCCGCCCTCGTCGGTCTCGATCATCACTCCGGGCCCGACGATCCCGTGGACCGTGACCACCGTCACCGCGGGCTTTCAGAGCCTGAACCCGGAGGGAGCCCTCTTTGACGGCTCGAACATCTGGGTCACGGGCTCCGGCTCGATCAAGAAGCTGGATTCTTCCGGCAACGTCCTCCAAACCGTCTTCGTCGGCAGCTTCCCCCGCTACCCGATCTTCGACGGCGTCAACATCTGGGTCCCCAACTCGAGCGACAACTCGGTCTCGGTCGTCCGGGTCTCGACCGGCGTGGTCCTCCAGACGCTGACCGGCAACGGGCTGAACCAGCCGGTCGCGGCTGCCTACGACGGCGAGCGGATCCTGGTCAGCAACCCTCCCGGGGATTCCGTCTCTCTCTGGAAGGCAGCCGATCTGACGCCGATCGGCACGTTCTCGACGGGCACGGGGACCAACCCGTGGGCCGCCTGCAGCGACGGCGTGAACTTCTGGATCCCTTTCAACGCGCTGTCCGAAATCGCCCGCTTCTGACGTTGGGTCAGAAGCGCGCGATCTCGTGCCCGACGAGGGTGATCCAGAAATCCACGCCATCGCTGCACGCCGCGATCGGTATTGCGCCGGTCGGAACGCTCCCGATCGCCGACAGGTCGGCGGCTTTCCAGAGAGACACGGAGCTGCCGCTCGAGTTGGTCACGAGGACTCGCTCGCCGTCGAAGGCGGCCTGGTTGGGGCCATTCAGGCCGTTGCCGGTGAGTGTCGCGAGGATGGACCCGCTTGCCGCCCGAACGACCGCGACCGTCGAGGCGGTGTAGTTCGGCACCCAGATGTTCGCTCCGTCGAAGATCGGATTGGCCCCGACGAGGGTGACCGTCTGGAGAACGTTCCCGTTCGAGTCGAGCTTCAGCAGGTTCGCGAGGTAGGCGGCCCAGACGTTGCTGCCGTCGAACACCACGCCGGTGGCCTCGGTGGGGAGCGGCATCACGGTCGTGACCGTCCACGGGATGGACGGCCCGGGAGAGATGATGGAGATGGATCCCGGCCCGGGATTGCCGCCGTTGGCGGTCCAGATTCGCACCCCGTCGAAGGCGATTCCCTGGGGCTGGTTTCCGAGGTTGCTCGCCAGGGTCGTCACGGCGCCGGCCGGCTCGCGAGGATCGATCTTGTAGAGACTCCCCGGCACGCCGTGCCCGGCAATGAAAATCTTCCCGGCGGCCGAGAGGGCATTTCCCGGGGCGAGCGCTCCGGTCCAGGTTTCCAGGAGCCTCCCGTCGCTCGAACGGACGCGCGAGACCGTGCCGTAGGTAAACCCCGGAACCCAGACGTCGAGGCCATCCGAGGCGGGCTCTCCCGGTCCCTCGCCGACAGTTGTCGTATCAAGGAGGTTCTCGTTCTGAAGGGTCCAGAATCGCTTGAGCGCGGCCCGCCGGCTGCCTCGCTTCAGGACGGCGTCCACGGACCGCGAGAGAAAGGCCGCCATCTGGAGACGGGTGACGCCGCCGGCGGGGTCATACGTCGTTGCCGTTGTGCCCGTCGTGATGCCGAGATAGAAGATCTCCTGGACGAAAGGGCAGAAGGCGTCGGCGGCGACGTCGGTGAACGGCCCGCAGATGCCGAGGAGACTCTGCGCCGCGCCCAGGACCGCGGCGACAGACAGGACGGGAAGAGGCAGGAAGCGGGGGCGGTGACCGATGGATCGCATGGGACCTCCGGTTCGTTTGAAAAAGATCCGCCGAGGAAGCAGATCCGCGGAATCTTTGTCGCGAGGAAGGTCAGTTTATCGCCGGCGGATCGCGGGGAGGCGGTCGCGAGCTCGAACCGTGGGATAAGCTTCCGAGGACTGGGGAGGTCGGGTGGATCTCCTTTCGGGCAGGCGAGGAGCCTTGGCTCTGTCGGTGGCTGCGGCGATCCTGATCGGAGCGGCGGGCGGCCTTCTGGGAGCGTGCGGCCCGTTCACCGATTTCACGGACCCGGCCTTCTGCCCCTTCGTGCTCGAGATTTTCTATCTCGGAATCACGACGGGGACGACGGCGACGACCTATGACCCCGCGAGCAACGTCTCGCGTCTCCAGATGGCGGCGTTCCTCTCGCGGACCGTGGACTCGGCGCTGCGGCGGGGGAGCCGGCGCGCCGCGATGGACCGTTTCTGGACGTCGCAGAACGGCGCGGTCCTGGGCCTGACGACGGTCGGGCCGACGCCGACCCTGCTGCGATCCGA
>DATFQY010000059.1:0-18633 GCA_035263845.1 Thermoanaerobaculia bacterium
CTCGTTCTCGGGGCGCTCGCACACGCCCTCATCGCGGGCCGCGCCGGCGGCCGGGCGGCCCCGGCGCCGGTCTTCCGCCGGCTGACCTTTCGCAACGGAGAAATCCAGAACGCCCGGTTCAGCCCCGACGGGCAGACGGTCTTCTACGGAGCGTCGTGGGAAGGCGAGATCTCCCGGCTCTACTCCACGCGTCCCGGCAGCCCCGAGTCCGCGACGCTCGACTTCGGCTCGGACCGGGCCGACATCCTCTCGGTGTCTCCCTCCGGAGAGCTGGCCATCCTGGTCAACCAGAATCTCGGCGGCGGGGTCCTGGCTCGCGTTCCCATGGCCGGCGGGATTCCGCGGCGCGTCCTGGAAGACGTCTTCTATGCCAGCGGCGACTGGGCCCCCGACGGCAAGGACCTCGTCGTTTCCCATCACGTCGGGAACCTGCGGAAGCTCGAGTATCCGCCGGGGCACTCCATCGGCGCGCCGAACGACGCCCTGGCCCCGCGGTTTTCTCCCGACGGCAAGCTCATCGCGTTCTTCGAGTGGATCGGCACGAACGCCGTCACGGTCATCGAGCCTTCCGGGAAGAACCGGCGGGTCCTCTCGGACGGCTGGGCCAGCCTCTCGGGCGCTCCGGGCTGGAGCGCCGACGGCAAAGAGATCTGGTTCACGGGCGCTCGCTCCGCGGGAGAGCCCGAGGCGATCTATGGAGTCACGCTCGCGGGGAAGGTCCGGCTGATCATCCGCGTGCCGGGCATCCTGGAGCTCGACGATGTCTTCCGGGACGGCCGGATTCTCGCCGCCCACCACGTCATCGTCCGCGGGATCTACGGGCGCAGCGCCGCGGATCCGAAGGAGAGAAGCCTCGCCTGGCTGGACGTCTCCGATCCCGGGGACCTGTCGGACGACGGCAAGACGCTTCTCCTCACGGAGATGGGGGAGGGCAGCGGCCAGAAGCCCGCGGTTTACCTCCGTGGAATGGACGGCTCGCCGGCGGTGAAGCTGGGGGACGGCCTCGGGATGGCGATCTCCCCGGACGGCAAGTCCGTTCTCGCCCTGGCGGGCGAACCCGGCAAGCCGCAGAGATTCGTTCTGCTGCCGACCGGGACCGGACAGCCGCGCACGCTCTCCGGCGAGGATTTCTCGGATTACAGCGGCGCCGGGTTTTTTCCCGACGGCAAGCGGATCGCGTTCGCGGCATCGAAGCTCTCGCGCCCCTGGCAGATGTACGTTCAGAACCTCGACGGCGGGCCGCCGAGGCCCCTCGGCCCCGAGGGACCCCGGTACCGCGGCGGGCTCCGAAGCGTCTCGCCGGACGGCAAGTGGATCATCGCCTTCCAGCGCCCCGGAAAGTCCGTGCTCCTTTCGGCCGAGAGCGGCCAGGCGCGGCCGATCGCCGGCTTCGAGCCGTTGGACGTCCCGGTCGCCTGGAGCGTCGACGGGAAGGAGATCCTCGTTCGCGAGAGCGCCGCGCGGTTAGTCGGCGGCCGCATCCGGATCTGGAGGCTCAATCCGGATAACGGAGAAAGGCGCCTGGTGACGGAAATCCAGCCGTCGGATCGGTTTGCCCCGGGCCAGCGCGTTCTGGTGACACCCGACGCGAAAGCCTACGTCTACCCGACGATGAGGGCCCTGTCCCAGCTCTACCTGATCGAAGGCCTGCGATGAGCGCATGCCGAGGCTCTCGACGTCATCGACGGGCTGCGATCGGGAAGTCCTCGCGGAACTCGTTTCGTCGTCTCCAGAGATACACGAGGATCACCACGTTCACGGCGAAGATGACGTAGCGCCGGATCGAGTGCGGGCTTCTTCCGATCTCGAAGAGCTCCAGGGGAATCCCGAGCGTCGTGAGGGTGATCGTGAAGTATGTGGACCACCAGATGCGAAGCGAGAGGAGCGTCCCTTCGACCGCGAAGATCAAGGCAGCGAAAATCGAGAGGATCCCGAAGCCGACGTACTCCCGCGGCGTGGTCCTGGCAAGCTCCGCCGCGACAGCGCGGATGAGCTCGTTTTCGGGAGATGAGCGAAAGTACCGCGCGATCTCCCGGGCCGTAGGCAACGGGCTCCCGCGCCCGAGTCTCAGGGCGAGGATTCCCGCGAGCAGGAAGACGACCGCCTTGAAGTACTTGAAGACGATGATCGAGATGAAGCCCCCGGTGAGTTTTCCGCCGCCGCCGCGCATGGAACCCGCGATCCTACTCGTTTTGGCGCGGCTTCCGCGGCTCGTGATCTGATGGCCGCCGCCGGGAGGCTCGCGATGCCCAGACTGAGGTTCTTTTTCGGCGTCTCCGCCGCGCTCCTGCTGCCGGCCAGCGTCCCGGCCGAGCAGCCCGTCCTGACCTACAAGCCGGCGCGCGAGGAGTTGAAGTACACCTTCGGCGGCGCGGCCCCCGCCCGGCGGATCAAGCCGGGCACGCGCATCGTGTCGTGGACGGAGGACTGCTACGACGGCGCGGTAACGAAGCCGGGACAGCTCCCGTCGAAGGTCCAGCAGCCCGGGCACGACAACCCTCAGACCGGCCCGTTCTTCATCGAGGGCGCGGAGCCCGGCGACACGATCGCGGTCCGCATCGAGAAGCTCGAGCCCGCGCGCGACTACGGGATCTCGTCGTCCTTCCCCGGCTTCGGCGCGCTCAACGGCACCGACCGCACGGCCCTCCTGCACGAGGACCTGCCCGAGACGGTCTGGTTCTACCAGGTGGACAAGAGCCGGGGTGTCGCCCGGACGCGGTCGCAGGACGGCAAGTCCTCCTGGGAGGTCCCGCTCGCGCCGTTTCTCGGTTGCCTGGGCGTCGCGCCGGCCGCCGGCGAAGTGCGTTCGACGATCGTGCCGGACAACTTCGGCGGCAACATGGATTGCCCCGAGGTCCGCGCGGGAAACACCGTCTACCTCGGCGTCAACGTGCCGGGCGCGCTGCTGTCCTTCGGCGACGGCCACTTCGCGATGGGCGAGGGGGAGATCATCGGGACGGCGATCGAGGGCGCGATGAACGTCGAGCTGACCGTGGACCTGATCAAGAAGCGCGCGACGCCCTGGCCGCGCATCGAGAACGCGGAGTGGATGATGTCGATTGGGGCCTCGCGACCGCTCGAGGACGCCGCCCGAATCGCCTTCAAGGACATGGTCGCCTGGGTGCGGGAGAAGACGGGGCTTTCCGAAATGGACGCCTACGAGTTCGTCTCGCAGGCGGCGAGGGCCCCGATCGTCGAGATCGTGGATCCGCAGTACACCGTCCTGGTCAAGGTCGAGAAGCGCCGGCTGCCGGCGCCCGTCCGCTGACGGCCGAATTGGAGGAACGATGAAGAGATCTGTTTTCGCCCTGGCCGTCCTTCTGGCGGGACCGCCGCCGTCGGATCTCGAGCGATCCGTCGCGGCGATGGTCAAGATCGGGTCCTGCTCCAACCCGAGCTTCTCGCCGGACGGGAAGAAGATCGCGTTCGTCTCGAACATGACGGGGATCCCCCAGATCTTCGTCGTGGACAGCGCGGGCGGCTGGCCGGAGCAGGTCACGGCATTCGACGATCCCGTCGGCGGACTCGCCTGGTCGCCCGACGGGGCGTGGCTCGCCTTCACGCTGGCGCCGGGCGGCGGGATGAACGTGCAGGTGTATCTCGCCAAACCCGATGGATCCGCCATCAAGAGGCTGACCGACGGAGGCAAGGAGACCAACCAGCTCGGGGTCTGGACGAAGGACGGACGCGCGCTGACCCTGGGATCCAACAAGCGCGACGGCGCCGCGATCGACGGCTACCTCTACGACGTGGGCTCGGGACAGATGCGCCTGGCCGTCCAGAACCGCGGGGTCGGCGGCTTCTCCGACGTCACGCACGACCGCCGGTGGGCACTGTTCAATCGACTGGTCAGCCGGGGCGACAACAATGTCTACCTCGTGGATCTCTCGAGCGGAAAGGAGACGCTCGTGACCCCTCACGATCCGCCGGGCAGTTTCGCCGGGCAGTTCTCGAAGGACGGCCGGATCGTGTATCTCGAGTCCAACAAGGACCGGGACAGGGTCGTCTTCGCGCGGGTCCGCCTGGGCGCCGACGGAGCCCCGGGACCCATCGAGATCCTGTCCGAGCGCGCCGACGCCGAGCTGGCCGACGTCGAGCTCGACGACGCGGGCACGAAGGCCGCGCTCCTGTGGAACGTGGCGGGCAGGAGCGAGCTCGAGATCCGGGAGCTCTCCTCGATGAAGACCATCGCGAGCCCGAAGCTTCCGGCGGAGATCGCCGGCGGACTGAAGTTCTCCGCCGACGGGCGCCTTCTCGCGATGTCACTCTCGGGCGCCGCGACGCCGTCGGACATCTGGGTCCTCGACCTCGCGAGCGGGCAGTTTCGGCAGATCACGCACAGCCCGCACGCCGGCGTGGATCTCGGCCGGCTGGTCCGGCCCGAGCTCGTGAAGTTCCCCGCGCACGATGGGCTGGAGCTCTCGGGGTGGCTTTACAAGCCCGTGGGTACGGCGCCGCCGTACCCGATGGTCCTCTCCTTCCACGGCGGCCCCGAGGGGCAGGAGCGCCCCTTCTTCAACAGCACTTACCAGGCGCTTCTGGCCAACGGCATCGCCGTCTTCGCGCCCAACGTGCGCGGCTCTTCCGGGTTCGGCAAGAGGTTCGTCAACCTGGACAACGGGATCCTTCGGAAGAACGGCGTGAAGGACATCGAGTCGTGCGTGGCCTACGCGGTCAAGTCCGGAGGCGCCGATCCGAAGCGCCTCGGCATCATGGGCGGCTCCTACGGCGGGTACATGGTGATGGCGGGGCTGACGGAGTACCCGCAGACGTTCGCGGCCGGCGCGAACCTGTTCGGAGTCGTCAACTTCGAGACGTTCTTCAAGCACACCGAGCCCTGGATGGCGGCAATCTCGAAGATCGAGTACGGGGACCCGGAGAAGGAAGCCGCGATGCTCTACGAGCTGTCGCCGATCCACAAGGTGGACCGCGTGACGGCGCCGACGATCGTCCTCCACGGCGCCAACGACACCAACGTGCCCGTCGTCGAGGCCGAGCAGGTCGTCGAGAGCCTGAAGAAGCGAAACGTCCCCGTCGAGTACGTCCTGTTCCCCGACGAGGGCCACGGCTTCCGCAAGACCCCGAACCGGATCCGCTCCACGGTCGCCATCGTCACGTGGTTCTCGAAGTACCTGAAGGGGGCGTCCTCGTAAACCTCACTCGATCGTGACCTTCTGGGCGAGGATGGAGCCGTCGGACTGAAGCGTCCCCTCCGCCTCGACCATCGCGCCCATGGTGATGTCGGCGAACGTCGCGGCGGATCCCTTCTTCTTGAAGTTCGTGGATGGACCGGTCTTGACCGTGATCGGCCCGGACTCGGTCGTGACGACGAAGCTTCCGGCGGCGGTGTTGATCGAGGCGACCGTTCCCTCTGCCTCGCTTTCTCCTCCCGCATTCTCGTCCTGGAGCAGGACCTCGGTCGCGAGGTACGTGCCGTCGTTCTGCAGCATCGCCTTGACGTGAACGCTCATGCCGGAGGTCAGGCTCGAGAGCGTGACGGCCGCGTTGCCCTTTCGGAGGATCGTCGAGGAGCCGGTGGTGATCGTCACCGCGCCCAGCCGCTGGTCGAGCACCACGAAGCTTCCGGCGCCGGCGTTGACGGACTGGACCCGGCCCTCGATTTCCTCCCCGGCATGGCCGCGCGGCGTGATGACGGCATTGGCACCGGTGATCGACGCGGTGATCGAATTCGACCCGGAAGCGAGGACGACGCTACCGCGAGCGTTCAGGTCCGCCCGCGAGAACTCGAGCGCGACGTTGCCGGTGGGAGCTCCCGTCAGGGTGAAGTTGCCGGAGGAGTCCGTCTGGGCGGACTGGCCGGACGCCGTGACGCGAACAGTCACTCCCGAGAGGGGAATCTCCATCCCCATCGGCCTGGCGCCGAAGGTTCCGCTCCCCCGGATGACCGTTCCATTGACGGTGGCCGTCCCGGGAGAGGTCGGCGAGGAGTCGTTGTGGCAGGAAACCGCGAGGGCGAGCGAGACGACCGCGCAGAAGCCCTTCGCTACGATCCGTGAAAACTTCCGAGACCGGTCCATGGGATCCTCCGTGTTGGGTTTTCGGAGGACTCCCCATTACCCGCGCCGGACGCTCTGACGAAGAGAATCGGAAGGCCTTCGAAGCCCGAAAACGCCCTAAATCATGCCACTTTTTGGGGGCGTGCGCTATCGGTTTGGCCGAATCAACGCCTTGACGACGGCGAAGCGCTCCATCTCGGCGAGGGCCTGGCTCGCCTCCTCGAGGGAGTATTCCCGGGTGATGAACTCGCGCCACTTAAACCTCGCGTTGTGCTTCGCCATCATCTGCAGCGCCCGGTAGAAGTGCGTGAACTCGAAGCCCCAGCAGCCGAGGATCGTCGCGTGCTTGCGGTTGATCTGGCGGTGCGGGTTGATCATCACGTCGCCGGCGTCCGTGTACTGGCCGACGACGACGTAACGGCCGGCGTCTCGCAGCATCTCCAGGCCCTGCGGGACCGCCGCCGGGTTCCCCGACGCCTCGATGACCACGTCGGCGCCCCGACCGCCGGTCCGGTCCCGCACCCACGCGGCGCGCCGCGCCGGATCGCTCTCATCCCAGATGTCGAGGACGTCCTCGGCGCCGATCCTCTTTGCCGCCTCGAGCCGCGCCCGCGGCGCCCCGACGACGAAGACCTGCAACGCGCCCGCGAGCTGCGCGAAGATCGCCGCGTTCAATCCCACGGGACCGCTCCCCTGGACGACGACCGTGTCGCCCATCGCGATGCCCGCCCGCTCGACCGCGTGGAACCCGGTCGGCAGCCCGCACCCGCCTCCCATGAAGTCCTCGGGCGCGAGACCTTCCGGCAGAGGAAGGACCTTCACGCCGGGCAGGATCTCGATCCTCTCGGTCCAGCCGCCGAGCAACCCCTCGTCGGCGGAGGTCGTGATGCCGTAGACCTTCCTGTGGGGGCAGCGCGTGCCCGCCTTCGCGACCAGGCAGTGCCAGCACTGGCCGCACGTGTTGAAGACGTCGAAGAAGGTCACCACGGTGCCGGTCTTGATCGGACGCCCTCCCACGTCCCGCAGGTCGCCGTTGGTCTCCGCCACCCGCCCGCAGTTGATGTGCCCGGGGATGATCGGGTACGGCACGCCGGCAAGGCGGCCGTGATGAAGGTGGACGTCGGTGCCGCAGACCTCGCTCGCGATCGTTTCGAGGATCGCGCCGCCCGGCTTCGGGGCGGGCTGCGGAAACCGCCGCCGCTCGAGCGGCTTTCCCGCACCCGGCATGACGACCGCTTCGAGTGAGTCTTTCATCGGTGCCTCAGTGAAAGAAGAACGCCCGTGAGAACCGAGATCGAGCATCCCAGCAGCGAATACCACGGCCACGCGATCTTCTGGCCGAGGGGCAGCGGGATCCAGCCCTTGGATCCCATCCAGAGGGCCAGCATCGAGACCGTGGACAAGGTGATTGCCCAGAGGACATCCGCCTGCCGCACGCGGCGCGCGTAGACCGCCAGCAGGAAGGCTCCGAGGAGGCCACCCGCCGCGACCGAGAGGAGCGCCAGCCCCACCTGCACGGCCGGCTGCGACTGGGAAAGCATCGAGAACCCGATTGCCAGGAGCGCCAGCAGGACCGTCCAGAAGAGCGTCAGCGCGCGGCCGAGAGCGAGCCCGCGCCGGCCTTCCAGGCGCTCCTTTCCGATGATCGGTCCGACGACGTCGTGCGCCAGCGCGGCAGCCAGGGAATTCAGGGCCGAGGACTCCGAGCACATCGCCGCGGAGAAGATCCCCGCGACGAGGTAGGAAGAGATGAATCCGGGCAGATGCTTGACGATGAAGGTCGGGAAGACTTCGTCCGGCGCGCGGAACGCCCCCGCCGCCGCCGGGTCGATCGGCCGGCCGTCGAAGAACGCGAAGAGCATGACGCCGATCGAGACGAACAGGGTCATCTGGACGAGGATCGCGAACCCGCTCCCGATCAACGCCCGCTGCGCGTCTTTCAATCCGCGGCAGGCGAGCAGCCGCTGCACGATCAGCTGGTCCGCGCCGTGGCTCGACATCGTCAGAAACGCTCCGCCGAGGAGTCCAGCCCAGAACGTGTAGGGCTTGGAGAGGTCGAGTTCGAAGTGGAAGAGGTGCACCGGCTGCCCGGCGGCCGCGTTGGCGGCGAGCGCCCCGGGGAATCCGCCGGGGAGCCTGGAGAGAAGGAACCCGAACACCAGGAGCGCGCCGGAGATGTAGACGAAGACCTGGATCAGGTCGATCCAGATCACCGCCTTGATCCCGCCGAGGAACGTGTAGAGCGCGGTCGCGCCCCCGAGGATCAGGACCGCGGTCCACACAGGGATCCCGAGGATCAGCGACACGGGGATCGCCGGCACCGCGAGGCGCACCGCCGCGGCCATGACCCGCGTGACCATGAAGAGAAGAGACGTGAACCGCCTCGCCCCGGGCCCGAACCGCCCCTCGAGGAGCGCGTAGGCAGTGACCAGCTCGCCCTTGAAGTAGGACGGAAGCAGCAGGAACGAGACCGCGATCCGGCCCACAATGTAACCGAAGACGATCTGGAGGAACGCGAACCCGGTGCGGTAGGCGTCGCCGGGAACCGAGAGGAAGGTCAGCGCCGAGGTCTCGGTGGCGACGATCGACCCCAGGACCGCCCACCAGGGCATCGCGTGCCCGCCCAGGAAGTAGTCTCGCGCGTCCTTCTGCCCCCGCCCGATCCAGGCCCCCAGGATGTTGATCCCCGCCAGGTACACGAGGATCAGGAGAAGAGTCGGAAGCCCGACGCGCAGGGACTCCATTTTCGGCGCGGAGTGTGTCATATGCGGGCGCGACCCCGGACCACTCAGTGACGCAAGGCCGACCGATGACGCGAGCCGAAATCGAGGCAGAGCTCGAGAGGCTTCACCCGGCCGGCTTCGCTTGGGCCCTGGCTTGTTGCGGGAGGGACCGGGAGGACGCCCTGGACGTTCTTCAGAGCAGCTATCTGAAAGTTCTCGAAGGCAAGGCGAGGTTCGCCGGCCACTCGAGCTTCAAGACCTTCCTCTTCGGCGTCATCCGCCGCACGGCGATGGAGGCGCGCCGCCGCGACTTTCTTCGCCGCGTCTCCCTCGCGGCGTGGGCACGGCGCCCCTCGCGTCCTACCGGCGTGGCCGCTCCCGAGGACCGCGTCGCGCTCGCCTCCGCGCTCGATCGGCTCTCGGCGCGCCAGCGGCACGTCCTGGAACTCGTCTTCGCGTTCGGCATGACGGTCCAGGAAGCCGCGGAGACGCTCGAGATCTCCGCCGGCAGCGCTCGGGTCCACTACGAGCGCGGCAAGCGCCGGCTCCGGGCACTTCTCTCCCATGACTGAAGAGAAAGATCTCGCGACGCTCTTCGAGGAGCTCCGACGCTTTGACGAAGCGTCGGCGCCCCCGCTCGCGCGGGTCCTGGCGCGGGTGGCCGGGACGCCGGCGGAGGCTCGCCGTTTCCGGGTCCTTCCGATCGCGGCGCTCGTCGTCGTGTTCGCCGCGACCCTCGTCGCGGTCCGCGTCAGCCGCCGCGGGCCCTCGACACGGCCCCGGGAGCCGGAAGCGGCGATCGCCGCCTGGTCGTCGCCGACCGATTGGCTCCTGAGCACGCCGGGGCGGGAGCTCTGGAGCGAGGTGCCCGCGCTCGTGGAACCCCTTGCCGCCGCCCCTTTCCGCGCCGAAGACCAAAGAACGCCGACCCGAACGACCCGGCGAAAAGGAGAACACTCATGAAACCAATCACGATTCTCGCGCTGGCTTTCTCCCTGTGCCACGCCGCCTTCGGCGAAACCAGTCCAGGCGGGGAGGATCCCTTCGCCCGCTACCTCTTCCCGCCGGACCTCGTCATGGGCCACGCCCAGGAGATCGGCCTGACCGACGTCCAGAGAGACGGCGTTCGGAACGAGGTGAGGAAGGCGCAGGCGAAGTTCGTGGACCTCCAGTTCGACCTGCAGGGCGAGGGGGAGAAGATGGGGCGCCTTCTGCAGGAGAAGACGGTGGACGAGGCGAAGGTCCTCGCCCAGGTCGATCGGATCCTGGCGCTCGAGAAGGAGATCAAGAAGACCCAGGTCGGTCTCCTCGTCCGGATCAAGAACCTCTTGACCCCAGGGCAGCAAGCGAAGCTTGCGGAGGTGCGCCCGAGTCCCGAAGCCCGGCGGTGAGCGCATCCTCCCTGTAAGCTTTCGGCCCCTCGGCTCGTCCAAGAAGCGAGGGACCATGTTCGAGGGATTACTTCAGCCGGGACACCTGCTCGTCATCCTCGGGATCGCCCTGCTTGTTTTCGGGCCGAAGAAGCTGCCGGAGCTGGGGAAAGGGCTCGGCGAATCGATCCGGGGTTTCAAGGAGGCCCTGCGCGGCGAGGCCGAAAAAGACGCCGATTCCCGGCCCGACTCCTCGAAAACCCCTCCTCCGCAGAGCTAGCCGGCTCCCGGGCGCCCCGAATTCGCCGCGCTAGAATCCCGCGGCGAATCCCATGGCCCTTTCCGCGGGTACCCGTCTCGGCGCGTACGAGGTCGTCAAGCCTCTCGGAGCGGGGGGGATGGGCGAGGTCTACCGTGCGCGCGACGAGAAGCTCGGGCGCGACGTCGCCGTCAAGGTCCTGCCTCAGAACCTGACGAGCGACGCCGAGGCGCGGGCCCGCTTCGAGCGCGAGGCCTTCGCCGTCGCGGCGCTCTCGCACCCCAACATCCTCTCGATCTTCGATTTCGGGCAGGACCACGGGATCGCCTTCGCGGTCACGGAGCTCCTCGAAGGGGAGACGCTGCGGGAGAAGGTCGCCGCGGGCCCCCTCTCGGCCCGTCGAGCCGCGGATTACGCCCTTCAGATCACCCGGGGCCTGGCGGCCGCGCACGAGCGCGGCGTCGTCCACCGCGACCTAAAGCCTGAAAACCTCTTCGTGACGAAGGACGGCTTCGTCAAGATCCTCGACTTCGGCCTGGCTCGTCGAACCCCCGCTGCCGGCGCCGCGACCGAGAATGCCGAGACGGTCGGAGCCCTGACGGAGCCGGGGACGCTGCTGGGGACCGTCGGCTACATGTCGCCCGAGCAGGTGCGCGGTGAGAACGCCGACGCTCGCTCGGACGTTTTCTCCTTTGGCGCGGTCCTCTTCGAGATGCTCTCGGGAGAGCAGCCCTTCCGCCGCGCCACCCGGGCGGAGACGATGACGGCGATCCTCCGCGAGGAGCCACCCGAGATCTCCGAAGGGGGCCGAGCGGTCTCCACGGTTCTCCTGCGCATAGCCCGCCGGTGCCTGGAGAAGCGGCCTATCGAAAGGTTCCAGCTTGCCCGCGATCTCTCCTACGCCCTCGAAGCGGTCGCGGAAGCTTCCGCCCAGGCACCCGCTTCACCCGCGGAGGCCGCTGCGCGCGCGGCGGACGGGCGCCGCTCGGTCGCCGTTCTCTTCTTCAAGGACCTCTCGCAGGACCCGGAGAACGCTCACCTTGGCCTGGGCCTGGCCGACTCGACGATCACGGAGCTCGCCCTGGTCAAGTCGCTTCTCGTGCGGCCCACGGCCGCGATCCTCCGTTACAAGGACCGCGCCGTCAACCCCGAGGAGGCCGGCCGCGAGCTCGGCGTGGACGCGGTCGTGGACGGGAGCTTCCAGCGCTCGGGCTCGCGGCTGCGCGTCACCGTGCAGCTGATCGCGACGGCCGACGGCCGCTCGCTCTGGGGATCGAAGATCGACACGTCGCTCGACGACATCTTCCGGATGCAGGACGAGGTCTCGCGCAGGATCGCGCAGGCGCTCGAAGTCGAGCTCTCGCCCGCGGACGAGCGCCGGATGGCCCGCTCGGCGCGGCCCTCGGGGGAGGCCTATGAGCTGTACCTGAAGGGCCGGTCCTACCTGCTGTCGGAGACGGTCGAGGGGACCAAGGAGGCGATCGCGGCGTTCGAGCGTTCCTACGATCTCGACCCTAAATCCGCGCTCGCCCTGGTGGGCCTCGCGAGCGCCTACTCCCGCATGGGGTTCACGTTCGATCCGGGCGGCGACTGGCTCGACCGCGCCGAGGCGACGAGCCGGAAAGCCGCCGTCGTCGAGCCGGGTCTTCCCGAGGCGCACTACCTGGAGGGCCTGCTCGCCTGGTCGCCGAGGCACGGCTTCGACCACGCCACCGCGATCCGCGAATACCTCGCCGCGATCGCCGGCCGCCCGAACCTGACCGAGGCCCACCAGCGGCTCGGGGTCCTGCTCTTTCACGTCGCGATGCTGGAGGAGTCGGCCGCGCACGCCGGCCAGGCGCTCGCCATCGACCCGGAAGACACGCAGGCGAAGATGTACCTCGGCTTCACCCGCTATCTCCAGGGCCGCTACCGCGAGGCGCTGGAGATCACGATGGCCTCGCTGAAGACGCCCTCGATCTGGAGCAGCTACCAGACCGCGCTTTGCCGGCTCCATCTCGATGACCTGGAAGGCGCCGTCGAGGCGGCGGAGCAGCGGGGACTCGCGTTCGAGGGAGATCCCGGCTATCACTCGTTGCAAGGCCTGATCGCCGCGCGGAGAGGAGACGCCGCCACGGCGCGCCGCCAGATCGAGCAGACCATCCGGCTCCAATCCGGCCAACGTTTCGTCGAGCTTCCCATCAAGACGGTTTCCTTCGGCCACTACCACCACGCGCAATACGACATGGCGTGCATCTCCGCCCTGATCGGAGACACGAATGCCGCGCTCGACTTCCTGACGCAGTCCGCGGGCAACGGCTTTCCCTGTTACAGCGTCTTCGAGACCGACCCGTTCCTGGCGTCCGTGCGCGAGGAGCCGCGCTTCCATGCCCTGGTCCGAGACCTGAAAATCGAGTGCGACAGCTACCGCCAGATCTACCGACAGGCGCAGACCTCGAGCGACGCGATGTCGCACCCACACAGATAGGCGCCGGGCTAGAATCCGCGCCAACAGAATGGCGCTTTCCGCCGGAACGCGGCTTGGGCCGTACGAGATCCTCGCCCCTCTCGGCGCGGGAGGAATGGGGGAGGTCTACCGGGCGCGCGACGAGAGGCTGAAGCGAGACGTCGCGGTCAAAGTGCTGCCCGCCTCCTTCGCCAGCGACCCGGAGCGGATGCGGCGCTTCGAGCAGGAGGCGCAGGCGGCGGGAGCGCTGAACCATCCCAACATCCTCGCGATCCACGACGTGGGGACCGTGGAGGGTTCGCCGTACCTCGTCTCGGAGCTTCTCGAAGGGGAGACCCTGCGCGAGCGGCTCGTCGCCGGACCGCTTCCGGCCCGCAAGGCAATCGACTTCGCCGCGCAGATCGCCCGGGGACTCGCCGCGGCGCACGAGAAGGGGATCGTCCACCGGGACCTGAAGCCCGAGAACCTCTTCGTCACCCGCGACGGCCGAGTCAAGATCCTGGACTTCGGCCTGGCATCCAAGCGGCCGCTCGACGCGGCCGGAAGAGAGCAAGCGGCCGCGTCCGACGATCCCATGGCAAGACATGGGCAGACGGCAATAGCGACAGAGATTGCTCCGGCGAAACTCACGGAGCCGGGCGTCGTGCTGGGCACGATGGGCTACATGTCGCCGGAGCAGGTGCGCGGCCGCGCGGCCGACGTTCGGTCGGACATCTTTGCCTTCGGCGCGATCCTCTACGAGATGCTCTCGGGCAAGCGCGCCTTCCACGGCGACAGCGCCGCGGACACGATGAGCGCGATCCTGTCGAAGGACCCGCCCGAGCTCTCCGAGACGAATCGCAACATTCCTCCGGGCCTGGAAAGGATCGTCCGGCACTGCCTCGAAAAGAACCCGGAGGAGCGTTTCCACTCCGCCCACGACCTCGCCTTCGACCTGCAGGCGCTCTCCTCCGAGACGAGCGCGTCGGGGCGTCCGGCCGTGGCGGCGGCCGGTTCACCGGGGCGAAGGAAGGTCCCGCTCCTCTGGGCCGGGGCCGCCCTCGCGATCGGCCTCGTGCTCGGCGGCCTGGCGGCGGCGGTGTTTCTGCGAAAGCCCGCCTCCGAACCTCCGACCTTCCAGCGGCTGTCGTTCCGGCGAGGCTATGTCTGGACGGCGCGCTTCGCGCCCGATGGGAAGACGGTCGTCTACGGCGCCGCGTGGGAGGGACAGCCCGTCGAGATCTTCACGACGAGCCCTCAGAGCCCGGAGTCCCGCCCGCTCGGCATCGGCTCGGCGGACGTTCTCTCGGTCTCGAAGACCGGGGAGCTCGCCGTTTCCTTAAACCGCCGCTTCACGACGGGATGGGAGAACACCGGCACGCTCGCGTCCGTGCCGCTCTCCGGCGGAGCGCCGAGGGAGATCCTGGAGAACGTCTCGGAAGCGGACTGGGCGCCCGACGGAAAGACTCTCGCCGTCGTCCACGAGGTCGGCGGAAAGCACCGGCTCGAGTTCCCGATCGGCAAGGTTCTCTACGAGACGCCCGGCTGGATCCGGATGGCTCGCGTGTCGCCGAAAGGGGATCGGATCGCCTTCATCGACCTGCCGACGCGCGGAGACAACACCGGTTCGCTCGCGGTCGTGGATCTTTCCGGCAGGAAGACCTCAGTCTTCGAGCGAGGAGGGACCGGGATCGCCTGGTCCCCCTCGGGAGACGAGATCTGGATGAACACCGGCAACGCGGTGCGGGCGATCAAGCTTTCGGGCGAACACCGGGTCCTCGCGCGGGTGCCGGGAGGGTTCCCGATTCAGGACGTCACGCCCGACGGGAAGGTGCTCGCGACGCTGTCGAGCATCCGCCGCGAGATCGAGGGGCTGGGCCCGGGGGAGACGAAGCCGCGGAGCCTCTCCTGGCTGGACTGGTCGTTTCCGACGGGCCTTTCGCCCGACGGGCAGCTGCTGCTCTTCGAGGAACAGAACCGCGGAGATGACTCGGGCTATTGGGTCTATTCGCGCAAGACCGACGGGTCCCCGGCCGTGCGCCTCGGCGAAGGGAACACGATCGGCCTGTCACCGGACAAGCGGTGGGCTGTCGCCGTGGTTGGGCCGCGGTCCAGCCGGCAGCTCGGGCTGCTGCCCGTGGGGGCGGGCCAGAGCCGGCAATTGCCGAAGGACGCCATCCAGTACGCCCCGTGGGGCGCGTGGCTGCCGGACGGAAAGCGCTTCGTCGTCGCCGGCGTCGAGCCCGGACACGGGGTACGTCTCTACATCCGCGACATCGAGGGGGGCGCCGCCCGGCTCGTCACCCCCACCGAGATCGGCGTTTCGTTCACGGGAATCAGCGTCTCTCCCGATGGAAGCTCCGTGACGACCCCGATGCAGGACGGGACCGCTTCGATCGTCTCGATCGCGGACGGAAAGGCGCGGCCGCTCCCCGGTCTCGCCCCCGGAGAGTCGCCGATCGGGTGGAGCGAGGACGGGCGCTTCGTCTTCGTCTCACAACCCCAGGGATTGCCCGCGAAGGTTTTCCGGCTGGACATCGCCACCGGCCAGCGGTCCCTCTGGAAGGAGCTCTCGCCGTCGGATCCTTCCGGTGTCTTCGGCGTGGACCCGATCCGCATGACGCCGGACGGGAAGTCCTTCGTGTACTCCTACCGGCGCGTGATCACCGACCTCTTCGTGATGGACGGCGCGGCGCGCTGATCGCTTCAAGGCTCCGCGCCGAGAGGCGGCGGACGGCTTCGAGAAGAGTCTCCTCTTTCTTGGCGAAGTTGACGCGGGCGCGGGTCTTGCCGCCGCCTTTCCGCGAGTAGAAGGAGGAGCCCGGCACCGCGAGGACGCCGACTTTCCGCGCGAGGAAATCGGCGAAAGCCCAGTCGTCCCGCCATCCGAGGTTCTTCGCATCGACCATGACGTAGTAGGAGCCTTGCGGGGGAGTGAACGCGAGCCCGGCCTTCTCCAGCGCGGGAAGAAGGATCGCTCGCCGCTTCGCGTACTCGCGGCGCAGGTTCTCGTAATACGAGTCGGGAAGCGCCAGCGCCACGCAGCCGGCCGCCTGGAAGGGCGTCGGCGCGCAGAGCGTCACGTAGTCGTGGACCTTGCGGATGAGCGCCGTCAGCGGCGGGGCGGCGACGGCCCATCCGACCCTCCATCCGGTCACGGCGTAGGTCTTCCCGAGGCCGCTGACCGTGACGGTGCGGTCCTCCATTCCCGGGAGCGACGCCAGGCTGACGTGTCGGTGGTCGTCGTACCAGATGTGCTCGTAGATCTCGTCCACGACCGCGATGATCCCAAAGCGCTGGCAGATCCCGGCGATCTCGGCCAGCTCCTCCCGGGTCAGGACGCGGCCGGAAGGGTTGCCGGGCGTGTTCAGGATCATCAGCCGGGTCTTGTTCGTGACGGCTTTCGCGAGCTTGCCGAGGTCCAGGGAGTAGTCGGATTCTCGAAGGGGCACGAACCTCGGTTGGACCCCGGCGAGCACGCACGCCGGAACGTAGTTCTCGTACCAGGGCTCGAAGAGGAGGACCTCGTCCGCTGGCTCGGTCAACCCCAGCACCGCGTCGGCGACCGCTTCCGAGACGCCGCAGGTGATCGTCACCTCGGTGTCGGGATTGACGCGAATCGAGTTGAACCGGGCACTTTTGTCCGCGACTGCCTGCCGGAACCGGGGCGATCCCCACGTGAAGGAGTACTGGTGGTTGGAGGCGTCCGCCAGGATCCCCGGCAGCGCCTCGAGGAGCTCCACCGGGGGCGCGAAATCGGGTAGTCCCTGGGCGAGATTGACGCCCCCGGTTTCCGCGCCGATCCGCGTCATCTCCCGGATGACGGACTCCTGGAACGGCCCTGTCCTGCGGGAAAGAGCCCGCCGGGGCGCCTTTTTCCTCATTGCAACCAAGAGTATCCCGGCGGTAGGGACGGACGATTTCCAGGAAACCTGTCCCGGAGTACAGGGTGCAAATACTTGTTGAAAACTCGGCGGGAGTGAAGTACAAGATTAGCCTCCCAGGTCCAAATTCGGACAACAGGCGGTTGCCAGGCCGTCGACGCTGGAAAGGAATCAATCGAGTCGACTTCAGGGGTACCGGCCGGAGTCTGTCTTCAAGAGCTCCTTCGCGGTCCGGGCCGTGGGAAAGGAGGGCAGAAAACGCTCGATGCAGGATAAGCTGGATTCGAAACGATCAACGCATTCACAATCCAAAATAATGAGGTTCAGAGCATGAAACGGTTGACAGGATCTCTAGCGGTCGTCCTCGCCCTTGCCTTTGCCGCCCCCGCCCTTGGCGGCGGGCTCAACCTCAGCGGTCCGCATTTCAACCTCAACATCATCGGCGTCACCAATACAAAGACACAGCTCAAGCTCGACGGACATACGATCTTCGTCGCGCTCGGCACCAAGGACGGACTTCCGACGCAGAGCAACATCTGGCTCACACCGGGGCTCTTCGACGTTTGCGACGGGAACGCTTTCACGCAGGCGTACGACTGCTCCGGTAATCCGATCAACGGCAAGACCGGCGCCGTCTTCCAACTGCCGTGCGATATCAACATCACCACACCGGACGGATGCACCGACGCCAACGGCAATCCGCTTCCCTTCGTAGCCAACTACACGGTGTTGGTCCGGGCGCTCGGCCAGCCCGGCGGGCATGCATCGATGACTCTTTGTGCCGTAGACCCCACCAACCCCCTCGTCCAGCTTTGTAATACGGGTAACAACGTCGTGTCCCAAAGCATCCTCACGGCCCACAAGAACAAGACGTTTACGAACGTGACCTCGCAGCTGACGGTCCTTCACAACGTCTGCTTCTTGGACAACGGCATCTTTACGTGCGAGGACGTCTCTCTCTTCGCCGATGGCCTCCAGGACTTCGTCTGGCAGTACGACAACAACGGCCTGAAGCTGACGCAGGTGAGGTTCTACCTCCAGGATTAGCGGATTCACGATGCTCGGGGGCCGCGCCGCGAAAGCGGCGCGCCCCCTCCTACCATGATTCACCTTTTCTGCTTCGGCTTCCTTCTCGCCGTGTCGGCTCTCGGCGGCGAGCCGGACGCGCTCCCGCGCGCAGCCCTGGTCGAGCCGGACCACGATTTCGGAGAAGTCCGGCTGGGGCAGACGGTCTCCTACGATTTCCTGGTCCGAAACGAGGGAAAGGGCGTGCTCAAGCTCGAGCGCTCCGAGCTTTCTCTTCCGAACATGTCGCTGCGAGCCGCCGCGATTGAGCCGAATTCCGAGGGCCGAATCCACGTCGAGCTGAAAACGGCCGGACTTGTGGGGAAAGTGGAAGCCCAGGCCGTCCTCTTCTTCAATGATCCCGGGCTTCCCCGGGGGGCCGTCCTCACGCTGCGGGGAAGGGTTCATCCTCCGCTGGAGTTCCGACCCTTCGGCGCGGTCTACCTGGCGGCGTTCAAGGATGAGCCGGTCGAGAAAGTCCTCACGCTAGTGAACAACGAAGAGAAGTCGGTCGAGGTCAAGCAGGTCCGGAGCGAGGGAGGAAGCCACTTCGTACCCGCGCTCAAGACCGTCGAGCCCGGGAAGACGTTCGACGTCACCGTGAAAGTGGCTCCCGGGACTCCGGTCGGCCGGTACGAGGAGACGCTCGTCATCGAGATGAGCAGCCCCCCGGGAAGGCTCCTCAAGGTCCCGGTGCACCTCTTCGTAAAACCGGATCTCTATGCGACTCCGGACGCCGTCGATTTCGGCGAGGTTCCCCTGGAGCAGCTCCGCAGGTCCGCCGGGATGCTGGAGATGCTCAAACAAACCGTTCTCGTGACGAGCCGCCGCGATCAGTTCTCGCTTCGTTCGGTCGTCTGCGACCTGCCGGGCGTGACCATACGGCAGGT
>DATFQY010000060.1:0-19019 GCA_035263845.1 Thermoanaerobaculia bacterium
GGAGTCGCGCAACCGTCGCGTCGGCGAGGAGATCGGCCGGGGCCGCCCGCTTTCCGCGATCCTCTCCGACATGCCCGAGGTCGCGGAGGGCGTCCGCACCTGCCTTGCGATGCCGCGCTTAGCCTCCACGGCCGGCGTGGACGCCCCCATCGCCGACGCCGTCCTCGCGGTCCTCTACCAGGGCGTTCCCCCGAGAGACGCGGTGGACCGCCTGATGACGCGCAGCCTGAAGGAAGAATGACGGCGTTTGAGAGGTTGCGGGATCGCCGGATCGGCTACCCGGCGTCCGTCGCGCTCGTCCTGGCGACGATCGGCCTGTTGAAGCTTCTCCGACATCCGGCGGACTCGACTGTCGCGCTCGTCCTTCTCCTGGCCGTCTTTCTCTCTGCCTGGGTCTGGGAGAGCGGGGCCGGCACCGTCGCCGCGATCGCCGCCACGGTTGGGTTCAACTTTTTCTTCCTTCCCCCGATGTACACGCTGACGATCGAGGACCCGCGAAACGTCGCCGCCCTCGTCGTCTTCCTGGTTTCCGGCCTGCTGATCGGGAGGTTGTCCTCGATCAGCAGGGAAAGACTTCGCCTCGTCGAAGCGGAGAGGAGCGACCTCGCCCGTTTGACGAGGCTTTCCCAGGCCTTTCTCTCGGACACCAATCGGGAGTCGCTCCTGGGCGTCGCCGCGAGCAGGCTTCAGGAAGCCCTCGTCGCCCGGCACGTCTCGATCCTTCTGGCCGGCGACAAGGGAGAGCTGACGAGCGCCGCAGCGACTTCGGACGAGAAGATCCGTGAAGACCTGGCCGAGCTGGCATACCGGCAAGGCAACTCGGCAGCCTTCCCTTCCGATCCGGGAGGTACCGACATCTACCTGCCGATCCCGGTCGGCGTTCAACGAGCCGGAGTCCTTGTCGCGCGGGGGCTGCTGTCGAGCGAGAGGATGGCGGAGGGCTGCGCGGTTCTGCTGGGGCTCGCCCTGGAGCGGGAGCGGTTCCTGAGGATCGCGCGCGCCGCCGAGGAGACCAAGACCAGCGACCAGATGAAATCGACACTCCTCGCGGCGCTGGCGCACGACCTGAAGACCCCGGTCGCGGCCGCCCGCGGCGCGGTCGAGAACTGGGCGGCGGAGTCTCCGCCCTCGGAGAGCTCGCGGCTCGCAGTGGAGCAGCTCCAGACGCTCACCCGGCGGATCGGCGAGCTGATGGAGGTCGTCCGGCTCGACTCCGGGATCGCCCGCCCTCAGCGGGAAGTCGTCGGCGCCGCGGAGATCGTGGAGGCCGCGATCGCGAGGTTCGGAGACGCGCTCGAAAAGCACGCCCTGTTCGTGGACTCGGCGCCGGCCTACGCTCTGGTAGAAGCGGACCCCGCCCAGATGACAGAGGCCTTCGGTCACGGACTAGAGAACGCGGCTCGCTATTCGCCGACCGGGGCCGAGATTCGCGTCTCGATCGAAGCCGACGCGGGAAACGTCTTCCTCAGGATCGCTGACCGAGGCGAGGGCGTGCCGGCCGAGGAGCGGGAGCGGGTCTTCGAGAGGTTCGTGCGGCTCGACGCGGCTCGCGGCGTGCCCGGTACCGGCCTGGGCCTCTCGATCGCGAGGAGCCTCGTCGAGCTGAACGGCGGAAGCCTCAAGCTCTCGCAGGCGCCGGGCGCGGGAACGCTCTTCGAGATCCGCCTGCCGAGGGTCGAGCAGTGAGCCGGATCCTGGTCGTGGACGACGAGCCGGGCATCCGAAAGGTCGTCCGGGACGGCCTCGAGCGGGCGGGTCACGAAGTCGAAACCGCGGTCGACGGCGAAGAGGCGATCGGGTTTCTGGAGGAGAAGGAGTTCGACCTCGTCGTGACCGACCTGGCCATGCCGAAGAAGGGGGGCCTGGACCTCGTCCGGGAGATCCGCCGCAGATCGCCCGTCCCGGTCCTCGTTCTGACGGTCCGCCACGAGGAAAGGGAGAAGGTCCGCCTGCTGGACGCGGGCGCCGACGACTACGTCACGAAGCCCTTCGGCGTCGAGGAGCTGCTGGCTCGGGCCCGCGCGCTCCTGCGCCGGCGCGACCCGCGGCAGGGAGCCGCTACACCGCTGAAGTGGGCCGACATCGCCGTGGACTTCGAGGGCCACAGCGTCTCGAAGGCCGGAAAGCCCGTTCACCTGACTCCGACGGAGTTCTCGCTGCTGGAGAAGCTCGCCGAGAAACCCGGGGCCGTGTTCACGCACCGGCAGCTCCTGGCCGCCGTGTGGGGAACGACCGCTGGGGTCACCAACGACACCCTGAGGGTCCACATGGGAAGCCTGCGCCGTAAGCTCGAGGACGACCCGGACCGTCCCCGATGGATCCGCACCGAGCCGTGGGTGGGCTACCGCTTCTCGCCGGGCGACTGATCCCGCCGGCGATCTTCCGGAACTCTTTCGGACTTCTTGCGGACTTCTTGGTCCGCGCCGCCGGAACCTTCCGCGCGAGGGCACAACGATGCGGAGTCCCCGTCGAATCCTCGCGGCTGCGGCGGCGCTGTTTGGGCTGCTCGTATGTCGTTTCGCCTTCGCGCAGGAGACGACGCCGATGCCGGCGCCGAGCCCGACTCCCACGCCGCCGGCCGTCCGGTTCTACGGATGGATCCAGCAGGGCTTCACCGCGAACTTCGACAGCCCGAGAGACAGGGTCAATTTCGGCGTGAACTTCAACTGGCGGTCGAACGACTACCGGTTGAACCAGGTCTATTTCATTCTCGATAACCTCCTCGAGCACGAGTCCGCCCCCAACGTCGGCTACCGTATCGACTTCATGGTCGGGCACGACGCGCCGTTTCTCGCGGCGAACGGGCTGTTCAGCAGCTTCACGGGATTCGACCCGAGCTCGGGGTTCGGGACGAACGGCCCGGAGAGTTATCGAAACGTCAACCGGATCGGCATCGACCTGCCCCAGTTCTATGTCGAGGTCCATCTTCCGAGCCTGTTTTCGGGCGTGGATTTCCGGCTCGGGAAGTTCTACACGTACGTTGGTCGCGAGGTGTATCCCGGCGGGGATACCGACTTCTATTCGCGGACTTACGAGAACATCCTCGGCACCCCTTTCACTCACACGGGCTTCCTGGCGACTGTGCACGCATCGCCGCAGTGGGACGTCATCGCGGGGGTGGTCGTCGGAGCCGACGTCTTCAAGGACAACAACAGTGCTCCGAGCTTCCACGGAGCATTCATTTGGAACTCCGCCGACAAGCGCTATAACTGGACCACGGCCTGGATCACCGGGCCCGAGCAGCCGCACGACAATCACGACGATCGGACCGTCGCGTCGAGCTACCTGACCGCCAAGCTCGACAAGGACGGGAACTGGCTTCTTTCCGCGGGCGGGCATTACGGGTTCGAGCAGAACGCCGCCGTAGATCCAATGACCGGCGCCAGGAAGGACGCCGACTGGTACGCCCTGGCGGCCAACCTTTTCTACTCCGTCAACGAGAGGTGGCGGCCGGGCTTCCGATTCGAATGGTTCCGCGACGACGAGGGGACGCGCACGGCGGTCCTGGGACGTCCGGGCTTCGCAGCGAGCTTCTACGATGCGACCCTCGGGGCCACCTGGAAACCGTGGGGAAGCCTCTCCCTCCGGCCGGAAATCCGCTTCGACTGGGTCACGGGGAGCGCCCGGCCCTTCGACGACCAGACTGCCAGATCCCAGCTCACGGCGGCGGTGGACGCGATCTGGCGGTTCTGACCCCGCTCCGTCTTTCGAAAATCTTTCGGAGTCCTTGCGGACTCCTTTCCCTCCCAAGTTGTCAAATCTTCATTGGTGCATGGAGGCCTGCCGTGAACAAGAACGAGGATCAAGGCAACCACGGTGTCGCGTGGTTTCTTGCCGCGTTTGGGCTGCTCCTGGCCGGCGTTGTCTTCGGGGCGGCCCTTTCGACGGCGAAGTCTGACTTCCACTGGTTTCCCCCGGTCGCGGGTTTCGTCGGGTATCTGCTGGCATTCCGGCGGGGGATGGTCATGAGCAACCCCCGAATCGACGAGAGCTGGCGGCACTCGCCCCGCCGAGGTGCGGCTCCGGCAGCGCCTCCGAATCCCCTTGATCCCGAGGCCACGGTCCGCCTTCCTCGGCCGGACACGCCTCCGGCGGACCGTTCGCCCCTGAGGGTCGTTCGATGATGGACGCGATCTTTCTCGCGCTGACGGTAGTCCTCTTCTACGCCGCGATCCGCTACACGAAGTGGTCGGACAGGGTCTGAGGAGGCGATGGGCTGGGAAGACATCCTCGGGCTCGCCGTCACCGTCGGGCTCCTCTACTACCTGATGAGAGCGATGCTGAAGGCCGAAAGGCTCTAGGAACATGACCGGCCGGCAGGTTGGCGAGCTCGCCGTGTATTTCGCGCTCATCATCGCGGCGACTCCCGTTCTCGGCGCCTACATGAAACGGGTCTTTGCGGGAGAGCGGACGTTTCTCGACCCGGTCCTCCGGCCGATCGAGCGCCTGACCTATCGGCTCTGCGGCGTGGACGCGGAGAAGGACCAGACGTGGATCGAGTGGACGGTGGCGATGCTGGTCGTCAACGCCGCGTCTCTTTTCCTCCTCTACGCCTTCCAGCGGATGCAGCACTGGCTGCCGTTGAATCCCAACCACTTCGGGGCGGTCTCGGCGGACTCCTCCTGGAACACGGCGGTCTCCTTCACGACCAACACGAACTGGCAGGGATACTCGGGCGAATCCACCATGTCGCATTTCACCCAGATGGTCGGCCTCGCCTTTCACAATTTCCTTTCGGCGGCGACCGGGATCGCGATCGCCGTCGCGGTGATCCGGGGAGTCGCCCGGGAGAAGGCGAAGGGCATCGGCAACTTCTGGTTCGACTGCACGCGGTCCATCCTCTGGATCCTGCTGCCCCTCTCCTTCTTGGCGGCGCTGTTCTTCGTCTCCCGCGGCGTCGTCCAGAACTTCCAGGCCGATGTCGCGGTGAAGACCGTCGAGGGCGCCGAACAGAAGATCCCGCAGGGACCGGTCGCTTCGCAGGAAGCCATCAAGGAGCTGGGAACGAACGGCGGAGGCTTCTTCAACGCCAACTCCGGTTTCCCTTACGAAAACCCGACGCCGGGGACGAACTTCGCGCAGATGCTCCTGATCTTCGCGATCGGGGGCGGCCTGACGAGCGCGCTCGGCCGGATGACCGGCTCGGAAAAACACGGCTGGGCGGTCTTCGCCGCGATGTCCCTGATGTTCCTCGCCGGCGCGGTTGCCGCTACGGTCTTCGAGCAGCGGGGCAACCCGATCCACCAGAAGGCCGGCGTCCAGGCGCTGCCGACGGAAGGCGGGACCGGGGGCAACATGGAAGGGAAGGAGGTCCGCTTCGGGATCGGGGACTCCGCCCTCTTCGCGACGGTCACGACGGACGCGTCCTGCGGCGCAGTCAACGCGTGGCACGACTCCTTTACGCCGCTTGGCGGCCTGGTCCCGCTCGCCAACATCGCGACGGGCGAGGTGATCTTCGGCGGGGTCGGGGCGGGCCTTTACGGGATCTTCGTCTTCATCGTGCTGACCGTGTTCATCGCGGGCTTGATGGTCGGCCGCACCCCGGAGTACCTCGGCAAGAAGATCGAGTCGCATGAGGTCAAGCTGGCGATGCTTTCGATCCTCATCCTGACGCTCTTGATCCTCGGCTTCTCGGCGGCAGCCGCGCGGCTGCCGGCCGGCCTCTCGTCGCTCAACAACAAGGGGCCGCACGGTTTCACCGAGATCCTCTACGCGTACGAGTCGGGCGCCGGCAACAATGGGTCCGCCTTCGCCGGTCTCAACGCCAACACGCCCTGGTACAACGTCACGCTTGGCCTCGACATGTTCTTCGGCCGGTTCTTCATGCTGATCCCGATCCTCGGGATCGCCGGGTCGCTCGCCGCCAAGAAGAAGATCCCTGCCTCGGCCGGCACGTTCCCGGTGACGGGCCCGCTCTTCACGGTGCTTCTCGTCGGCGTCATCGTGATCGTCGGCGCGCTGACATTCTTTCCCGCGTTCTCGCTGGGCCCGGTCGTCGAGCACCTGCTGATGGAAGCGGGAGCGGTCTTCTGAGGAGAAGCGACGTGGCGCAGGCGCAGCGGAGAAGACTGTTCGACCCGGCGATCGTGAGGCCGGCCGTCGCGGATTCCTTCCGCAAGCTCGATCCGCGGCTCCAGGCCCGGAACCCCGTCATGTTCGTCGTGCTCGCGGGCGCGTTCCTCGTGACGGTCCTGCTCGTCCGGGACGTCGTTCGGGGACGGGAGGTCCTCTTCAACCTCCAGATCGCTCTGTGGCTCTGGTTCACGCTCCTCTTCGCCAACTTCGCCGAGGCCATGGCCGAAGGGCGCGGGAAGGCCCAGGCCGCGGCGCTGAAGCGCGGGCGCACGGAGACTGTCGCGCGGCGCCTGACGAAGAGGGGCGAGGAGTCGGTCCCGGCGACCGCGCTGCGCAAGGGGGACCGTGTCGTCGTCGAAGCGGGGGATGCGATCCCCGGCGATGGGACGGTCGTCGAAGGCATCGCGTCGGTGGACGAGTCGGCGATTACCGGCGAATCGGCACCGGTCATCCGGGAATCCGGCGGCGACCGGTCCGCCGTGACCGGCGGCACGCGCGTCCTCTCCGACCGCATCGTTGTCGAGATCACCTCCAATCCCGGCGAGACGTTCCTGGACAGGATGATCGCGCTCGTGGAGGGCGCGACTCGCCAGAAGACGCCCAACGAGATCGCGCTTTCGATTCTTCTGGCCGGGCTGACGATCATCTTCCTCATCGCGACCGTGACCCTGCGTCCGTTCGCGATCTACGCGGGCGGCTCGGCCTCGACCCCGGTTCTCATCGCGCTCCTCGTCTGCCTGATCCCGACGACGATCGGAGGGCTCCTCTCGGCGATCGGGATCGCCGGGATGGACCGCGTCCTCCAGCACAACGTCCTGGCCATGTCGGGGCGCGCCGTCGAGGCGGCGGGCGACGTCAACGTGCTGCTCCTGGACAAGACCGGCACGATCACGCTCGGCAACCGCCAGGCGACCGACTTCTTCCACGCTCCGGGCGTCCTGCCGGGCGACCTGGCCGAGGCGGCACAGCTTTCGTCGCTGGCCGACGAGACTCCCGAGGGCCGCTCGATCGTCGTGCTCGCCAAGGAGAAGTTCGCCCTTCGCGCCCGGCGCGTCGAGGGGATGAACTTCATCCCGTTTTCGGCCACCACGCGAATGTCCGGCGTGGACTACAACGGCCGAAAGATCCGCAAGGGCGCCGGCGATTCGGTGACCGCCTGGGTTCGGTCGCTCGGCGGAGACATCGACGCGACCGTGACCGATCTCTTGAACCGAATCTCGGCCGAGGGGGCGACGCCGCTTTTGGTTTCCGACGGTCCCCGCGTCATGGGCGTCGTAGCCCTGCGCGACATCGTCAAGGCGGGAATGCGCGACCGCTTCGACCGCCTTCGCGCCATGGGGATCCGCACGATCATGATCACGGGCGACAACCCCCTGACGGCTTCGGCCATCGCGCGCGAGGCCGGAGTGGACGACTTCCTGGCTCAGGCGACGCCCGAGCAGAAGCTCGCCTTGATACGCAAGGAGCAGGAGGGCGGGAATCTCGTCGCGATGACCGGCGACGGCACGAACGACGCCCCGGCGCTGGCCCAGGCGGACGTCGGCGTCGCGATGAACACCGGAACGCAGGCCGCGCGCGAAGCTGGCAACATGGTGGACCTGGACTCCAATCCAACCAAGCTGATCGAGGTCGTCGAGATCGGCAAGCAGCTCCTGATGACCCGCGGAGCGCTGACGACCTTCTCCATCGCCAACGACGTCGCGAAGTACTTCGCGATCCTCCCGGCGATGTTCGCGGCGACGTATCCCGTCCTGAACGCATTGAACGTCATGCACCTCGCCAACCCGAGGTCGGCCATCCTCTCGGCCGTGATCTTCAACGCGCTCATCATCATCGCGCTCGTGCCGCTCGCCCTGCGCGGCGTCAAGTACCGTCCTCTCGGCGCGGCGCGGATCCTGGCGCGCAACCTCTGGATCTACGGCGTCGGCGGCATCCTCGTCCCGTTCATCGGCATCAAGCTGATCGACTGGATCGTCGTGGCGCTGCACCTGGCGTGAGGTGACATGGGAAGGCTGATTCTTCGCTCGACGCTTTACGTGATCGTCCTGACGATCCTGACGGGCGGGGTCTACCCGCTCGCGGTGTACGGGATCGGGCAACTGCTCTGGCGCGACAAGGCCAACGGCTCCTTCGTCGAGAACGGGGGGCGCGTCGTCGGCTCGGACCTCGTCGGCCAGGGCTTCCAGAAGCCGGAGTACCTCCATTCGCGTCGGTCCGCGGCCGGGAAGAACGGCTATGACCCGACGGCCTCGGGCGGAACCAACAAGGGCCCGACGGACGCGGACCTCGCGAAGTCCATCGCCGCCGCCGTCGCCGAGGCCAGAAAGGACCGGCCCGGCGACACTCGCCCGGTGCCGGCGGATCTCGCCACCTCCTCGCAATCCGGCGTGGACCCGCATCTCTCGCCCGACGCCGCTTACTGGCAGGCCGCCAGGGTCGCGCGCGCCCGGGGGACGACCGAGGAGCAGGTCCTCCAGGTCATCCGCCGGCACATCGAGCCGCGAACGCTCGGGCTCTTCGGTGAGCCCCGCGTCAACGTGCTCCTGACGAACCTGGACCTCGACCGGTCGCTGCCTCGTCCGTAGAATTCCGCGATGCCGCAGGAGGATCCCCGCCGCACCTCCCCGGATGTCTTCCTCAAGCTCATCGAGAAGTCTCGCCGGGGGAAGCTGAAGATCTACATCGGGCACGCGGCGGGCGTCGGCAAGACATACCAGATGCTCGAGGACGCGCACTTGCTCAAGAAGCAGGGCGTGAACGTCGTCGTCGGCTTCGTCGAGACGCACGGCCGCGCGGAGACCCAGGCCAAGATCGAAGGGCTCGAGGTCGTTCCACGCCGCGTCCTGACGTACAAGGGGAAGTCGCTCGAGGAGATGGACCTGCCGGCGATCCTCGCCCGTAAGCCGGAGGTCGTCCTCGCAGACGAGCTCGCGCACACCAACGTCCCGGGCGCGGAGAACGAGAAGCGCTACCAGGATGTCGAGGACATCCTGGCCGGCGGGATCTCGGTGATGACGACGGTCAACATCCAGCACTTCGAGTCGGTCCAGGACATCGTGACGCGCGTGACCCATATCGACGTCCGCGAGCGCGTCCCCGACCGGCTGCTCCGGCAGGCGGACGCCCTCGTCAACGTGGACCTTCCCTCCGAGGAGCTCCGCCAGAGGCTGCAGGCCGGCAAGATCTACCCGGCCGAGCGAATCAACGCGGCGATGGAGAACTTCTTCAAGGAGGAGAACCTCGCCTCGCTGCGGGAGCTGGCGATGCGCCAGATCGCCGACCGGCTGGAGGCGGAGAGGCGGGGCCCCGACCGGGCCGCGATGGGGGAGCCCGTGGGGACCAAGGTCATGGTCGCGATGTCCTCCAATGCCGACACGACCAGGCTGCTCCTGCGCCGGGCCTCGACGATCGCCGGGCGCCTCAACACCAATTGGTTCGCCGTCTACGTCCGGACGAAGAAAGAAAGCCCGCAGCGCATGGGCGCTCGCGAGCACCGGCAGCTCTCCGAGAACGTCACGCTGGCGATGGAGCTGGGGGCCAAGGTCGTCTGGCTCTCGGCGGAGGACGTGGCGCAGGAGCTGCTGCGGTTCGCCCGCGAGCACGGCATCACGCTCGCGATCTTCGGCAAGAGCCGCCGGAGTGTGGCGCGTCGGATGATGAGAGGAAGCCCGATTGACGCCTTCGCCGCGACGGGGAGCGGCATCGACGTGTACGAGGTTGAAACCGCCGGCGATTGAAGGGCGCTCTCAGTCCAGGCGCCAAAGGATGACGTCGCGGACCGAGCCGATCTTCGTCCAGTCTCCGGGCGCCCGGGCCGGAAGCTCCTTCTGCTCGAAGTCGCGCAGAAGCGCGTACCAGTGGAACCCCCGGCCGCGGACCGCGTCCCGGATCCTCGGGAAGGATTCGGCGGTCAGCAAGTCCCACCGGGCGACCGGGAGTCCCGTGTAGTACTCCAGTGCCCCGCTCATCTGCATCGAGAGAATGACGGACCGCGGCTCGACGGCGGACTTCGTCCAGAGGCTGGCCTCGCGGTAGACGGTCTCGCCTTCCCACATCCGGAGCAGGTCGAACCGGACGATGTGCCGGACGTCCACGGCGATGGCCGCCGCCAGGACCGCGGCGCCGGCCGCGGTGGCGATTCGCGTTCCGAACCTTCGGGAGAGCGCCTCACCCGCGTCCCGCGCTGCGAGCAGCCCGGCGAGGATGACGGCCGGAAGCCCCGGCAGGAGGAACCTCACCGCCCACCAGTCGTCGAAAGGCTCGTAGAACAGATAGAAGCCGAGGAAGACGGCAAACCAGGAGAACAGAAGCAGGCGGTCGCGCCCGGACACGCGACGGTCGAAGGGGAGCAGGAGCCAGGCGAGAGGCAGCAAGGGAGTCATCAGCGCCGGGACCCAGTACGCGTAGTGGCGGAAGACCGGGCCGGCGTGCGCGAGGGCCATCGTCCAGGTCAGCATCGCGCCGTAGCCGGTCTCCGCGGCTTTTCCGAAGGCCGCGTGGTCGTAGAGGACGAGCCCGGCAGCGAAGGGAAGCCCTCCGGCCGCGGCGAAGAGGATCCGGCGCCGGCCGCGCCAGAGGGTGACGGCCAGCGGAATCGCCGCGAGGATGTTGGTGGGGCGGACGAGGACTGCCATGCCGAGCGCCGCCCCGGCGGCGATGGCGCTGATCCGGCTCCGGTCCGAACGGAGCCCTAAGAACAGGCAGCCGGCGACCCACGCGGTTGCGGTCACGTCGCTCATCGGCTGGATCGCCATCCCGAAAAAGATCGGCGACGCGCCGAGCAGCGCGACCGCGACCCACGCGAGCGTCCGCGAGAGCCCGAGATTCCTCGCCAGGAGAAAGACGAGAACGAGTGCCGCAATCGCCAAGTACGGGACTGCCAGGAAGGGCGCCCGGCCCCAGCCGCCGACGAGCGCGAGCGCGGCCATGTGGAGCGGGAGACCGGGCGGGTAGCGCGGCGCCATCGTTCCCGGCGCCGGTCCGGCACGGAGAGCCAGGGGAAGGAAGACCTCGCTGTCGGAAGGAGGAAGCGGAAGCTCCCGGATGATCGGAATCTCCTTCCAGACCCGGCCCCGCGCGAAAAGCCGCGCGGCGTTCAGGTAGCCCGAGCTGTCGGAGCCTCCTGCGACGTAAGAGTTGACGGCGGCGAGAAGAACGAAGTACGCGGCCAGCGCCGCTCCCGCCGCGACCGCCGGTGCGCGCTTCAACCCGCGCGTTTCAGCTTCTCGCGCGGCTGCAGCACCCGGATAGGCAGGACGATCGCCTGGAGGCCCGCGAACTGGAGCCGCCGCTGGATCGCGAAGGCCGTCTCGTTGTGGAGCAGCCGGTAGTAGAAGCGGTCGTTCTCGAAGACGAGCTGCCCGAGGTAGAAGATCGCCCGGGGAAACTCCTCGCGGATGGACTCGCAGAGCTCCACGACCTGCTCGACCGCCTCCGTGCCGATCGCGTAGCGGTACTCCGCCCGGAAACCGAGGCGGTGAGCGAAATCCACGTACTTCTGCAGGTCGTCGATCGTCTGCTTCTTCAGCGCCTCGATCTCGGCCTCGCCCTTGAAGTGGGAGGAGTCGATGACCCCGACGGAGACGAAGAGGTAGTTCTTGTACTGCCGGGGGAAGAGGTTCTGGACGGCCAGGACCGTGTGGACTCCCAGCCCCGAGAAACCCGAGACGAGCATCACCGCGATCGGCTCGTCCTTGGGGATCTTGGTTGGCGGCGCCTCGTGCTCTCTGACCGGAATGTTCAGGAGCGTCTCGTCGAGCCGCTTCAACTGCTCGCGGACCGTGACGTAGTGCCGCTTGACGAGGAAGGAAACCGCGACGAACGTGGAGGTCACGGCGACCGTCAGCCATCCGCCCTCCTCGAACTTCTCGTAGATCGTGATTGTGAGGATCGACACGCAGAGCACGAGGCTGCTCCCGTGCAGCGCGAGGTGTCCCAGCCAGTGGGGATCGGTCTTGCGGCTCTGGATCCAGTGGCGCGACATTCCCAGCATCGTCAGGGAGAACGTCAGGAACACGTTGATCGCGTACATGACGACGAGGCGCCCGACCGAGCCCCGGGTGTAGACGAGCGTCGCGAAGGCGGCGATGCCCATCAGCCAGATCCCGTTGTTGGTCACGAGACGGTCGGAGAGTTGCGCGAAACGGTGCGGCGCCCAGGAGTCTGTCGCCATGTTGGCCAGGATCCGGGGCCCGTCCAGGAAGCCGGTCTGTGCGGCTACGAAGAGAAGGCACCCGGCGGAGATCAGCGTCAGGATCACGAGCGTGTGTCCGAGAGCGAAGCCGCCGATCATCCAGGAGCCGAACGACTTCTCGGCGAGGATCGCATTCATGACCCTGGTCGGGTGGGGGCGGGACCCGGTCACGAGGTATCCGAGGATGATCCCTCCCGCGGTGAAGGCGAGCGAGACCGCCATGTAGAACATCGTCTTCTTGGCGTTGTGGACCTTGGGCTCGCGCAGGATCGGCACGCCGTTGGAGACTGCCTCGATCCCCGTGTAGGTCCCGCCGCCCAGCGAGTACGCCCGAAGGATGATGAAGAGCATCGGCAGGAAACCGATCGAGGCGGAGGTGTTGCGCGCCTCGCCGACGGCTCCCGTCAGAACGTGCGGCAGCTCCGAGAAGCGGCTCCCGAGCGCGACCACGATCATCAGGAAGTGGGTCGCGACGAAGGCCAGGAAGATCGGCACCAGGACGGTGACGCTCTCTTTGATGCCGCGCAGGTTCAGGACGACGAGGACGAGGAGGATGATGGACTTGGTCGTGAAGGCGTAGGGGTGCCAGCGCTCCGGAAGGATGCTGAAGATCTGGTCCACGCCGGAGGCCACCGAGATCGAGATCGTCAGGATGTAGTCCACGATCAGGGCGTTGCCGGAGACGACGCCGAAGCGCGGCCCCAGCAGCTTGGTGGCGACGAGGTAGCCGCCGCCCCCTCCCGGGAAGAGCTCGATCATCTTGCTGTAGGCGACGGAGATGAGCAGGACCGTCGCCGCGGTCATGAAAGCCAGCGCGACGGCCAGGTAGGCGTGATTGCCCAGGGCCTTGAAGGCTTCTTCCGGGCCGTACGCGGAGGAGGACAGGCCGTCCGCGCCCAGGCCGACCCACGCGAGGAACGCGACGAGGGTGACGTGGTGGAAGATCCGCGGGTCCATCGGGTCCCGCGCCTTGCCGACGAGGAGGATTTTTAGGGTGTTGGGCAAGTCAGTGTGCCCCGCGGGGCTTCGGGCATTATGTTTTGAGCGGGGAAATCGAGTCAACGACGCGGCAAATCCGGTTCGCGGGTGGCCTCGTAATGTGGTGGGGTGTCACAAGTTGTCTGTTTCGACCGCAAGGCGGTTCCCGAGCCCCCTGGGATTCGGTTCACGAACCGTTCATGCGGTTTCGGAGACGCTCATAGGTCGGATCGGGACAATGAGGTTCCGTCCGGAAGCAGGAGGAGACACATGAGGAAGATCCTGGCGTTATCGGTCCTGGTAGGCCTCTGCGCCATCGTCGCGCTGGCCGGCGACGAGAAGATGGGCGACAAGGGCAAGGGCGGCAAGGCGAACGAGGGCGTCATCACCAAGATGGACACGGCCGGAAAGATGATGATGGTCAAGGATGCCGCGGGCAAGGAAATGGCGATCTACTGGAACGACACGACCAAAGTTGCCGGCGACGAGATGAAGGAAGGCGCCAAAGTTCACTGGAAGGGTGCGGAGAAGGACGGCAAGATGTGGGCGACCTGGGTCCACGTCGGCGAAATGAAGAAGATGTGACCTTAGTCCCTCGGTAAGGGATTGATGAAACGGGGCGCGCGAGCGCCCCGTTCTCTTTTTCCGGGAGGTTGCCTCTAGAATCGCCTCCCGGAGGACTCAGGATGAACAGGAAGACCCTTTTCTCGACTCTGATCGCCCTGTTGCTCTGCGGCCCGGCCGGCGCCCAGCAGAATCTCGTCGAGCTCTTTCAGAAGGCCAAGGGGGAGATCAAGTCGAGCTCCTGGGCAGACGCCCTAAAGACGCTCGACGCCCTCGACGCCGAGAGCCAGAAGCCCGGGCTCGAGGCGCAGCGCAAGCAGCTCGAGCCTGCGCTCGCCCTCTACCGTGGCGTGGCGTTCGCCAACCTCGGGAAGAGCCATGAGGCCAAAGACCAGTTCCAGCTCTACCTTGCCGCCAATCCCAACGCGGCGCTCGACTCGGGGACTTACTCGAAGAAGGCCATCTCCGCGATGGAGGACGCCCGCAAGGAGATGAGCAAGAGCGGCGGAGCGCCGTCGCTCGCCGCGGCCTACAACGCGTTTCACGTTTCGGCGTCCGACGCCAAGGAGCCGCCCTCCCCGAACTGGGCGGACGGGCCGGTCCGATTCCTGCTGTCGGCCGATGAGAAGAAACAGTGGGCCGAGGCAAAGGACTCGGTGGCCCGGAGCGAGTTCGTCGAGAAGTTCTGGGCCGCGAGGGACCCTTCGCCGGGGACCCCCGAGAACGAGGCTCGGAGGGAGTTCGAGCGGCGAGTCGCGTTCGCCGACGAGCGGTTCGGCCGTGGCGAGACCCACGGCTCGGTGACCGACCGGGGGATGGTCTTCGTCCTGCTCGGTCCTCCGACCTACGCGGGAAGAAAGCCGCTCTCCACCGGAGAGGATTCCTCCGCTTCGCAGGGCCTCACGACATCCGAGCGTCACCCGACCGACGTGACCATGATGCAGAAGTCCGGCTCGAGCACGACGGGGCAGATCGCCGCCGCGGAGGACCGCAACAGCGGCCCGGGCAAGACCATCACCGACGCATCGGCCAACGGGTGGCGCGAGGTCTGGCACTACCGCAAGGAGCTTCTCCCTGCGGGAGTGCCGTACCAGCAGGTGGACTTCGAGTTCGTGACGAAGAAGGGCTACGGCGAGAACGTCCTCCAGCGCGACTCCGCGGCGGTGAACACGATCGACACCGCCCGCCAGAAGTTCAAGCCCGGAGTCCCAACCAGCTAGCTTCGAAGCGAACGAGAGAGAGCTAGGACGGGCGGCCGGCTCTCAGCTTCTGTTTGACGATGTCCATCGTCTGGAGGGCGGGGGTGTCCCTCTGGAGGACGTTCTTCCCGTACCCTTTCTTGGTCACGAACTCGAAGTCCACCTGAGTGTAGGGGACGCCGGCGGGAAGGAGCTCCTTGCGGTAGTGCCAGACCTCGCGCCAGTTGTTGGCGGCGTCCACCGCGTTGGTTCCCATGCTGTTCGAGACGGCCGTGTTCTGAGTGGAGCTGCTGATCTTGCCCGAGGGGGACCGGCTCAGGGCGTTGGCCGCGGCGAGTTCGGCGTCGTGGCGGCCCGTCGTCGAGAGTCCCTGGGAATCGGCCGTGTCCTCGCCGGTCGAGATCGGCTTTCTCCCGGCGTAAGTCGGCGGCCCCATCAGCAGGAAGACCGTACCGCGGTCCGTCAGGCTTCCGCGAACCTCGTCCTGGGCGAAGTACTTATCGGCGAAGGCGACACGTTTCTCGAACTCGTCGCGGAACTCGTTATCCGGCGTCTCGGGCTTGGGGTCGCGCGCAGCCCAGAACTTCGTGATCCATTCCGAGCGCGACACCGGATCGGACAGCGCGCTCCAGTCGCGCTTGTCGTCGTTGGTCAACAGCACGCGGACCGGGCCGTCGGCCCAATTCTCCTTCGGGGCCTCCGCCGCCGCGCCCGTGACTCGGAACTCGCGGTAGGCCGTGGCGAGCGAGCCCATGCCGGACGGCGACTCCCCGCGGGACGCGACGGCCTTGCGGGCCTTCTCGAAAGCGTCCACCGCCTTCTTCGAGTACATCCCGCGGTCCACCGAGGCGTTGGGGTTGGCGTCGAGGTAGGACTCGAACTGCACCTGCGATTCCTCGGTCTTGTCGAGGTTGGCGAGGCAGACGCCGCGATAGAACGCGAGGACCGGCTCGAGCTGTTTTCGCTGCGCCTCCGCTCCGGGCGACTGGCTCGCCGTGTCGAGGGCGTCCAGGGTGTTCATCGCGTCTTTCCACTTCGAGGCTTTGACCTCTTCCTTCGCTTTCTGGAACAACTCTCCGAGGCTCGCGGCGGAAAGCGGAAGAGCGAGGAGAAGCGAGACGAGCAGCGCGGACGGGATCTTCTTCATGGGACGGCCTCCCTAGGCCCCCGGATTTTACGCCCGCGGCTCGCGGCCGGCGCAGGCGTTTAGGCGTATCTTGAGGCCCCGATGAAATCCAGGAGGCGCTCCGGCTCCGCCGCCCGGGGCAAACGCCCGCGCGCCGCATCTTCTCGCCGCCGGGCCCGTCCCCGCCCTCGTTCCTCGATCGGCCCGTTCGCGAAGAACTACCGGGAGATCGTCGAGGTGGCTCCCGTCGGGGTATTTTCCTCGACGGTTGCAGGCCGGTTCCTGGTGGTCAACCCGGCGTTCGCCCGGATGCTCGGCTACCAGTCCGAAGAGGACCTGCTGCGGATGGACATCCCGCGCGACCTCTACTTCACGAAGGCCGACCGGGACCGCATCATCGAGGCTTATTCGCGGTCGCCGGGCATCGTCCGGATCGAGGCCTCGCTCCGGAAGAAGGACGGCTCGGCATTGCCGGTCTCGTTCGACGGACGGGTCGTGCGCGACCGCCGGGGAAAGATCCTCGGATTCGAAGGATTCGTTCACGACCTGACCGAACGAAAGCTGGCGGACGACGCCGTCCGGCGAAGCGAGGAGCGCTTCCGGGCGCTGGTCGAGCACAGCCACGAGGTCACCGGGCTCCTCGACCGGGAAGGGCGATGGATTTACGTCAGCTCCTCGGTGCGTCGCCTCCTCGGCTTCGAGCCCGAGGAGATCCTCGCCATGGGGAAGTTCGGCGCTTACGTCCATCCCGAGGACCTCGGACTCCTGCGCGAGCGATTCCGCGCGCTGGTGGACGGCCCCGCCGGGCTCACGATCTCCCTGGAGGCCAGGGCGCAGCGGCGGGACGGGACCTGGCGTCTCTTCGAGATCGTCGGCGTCAACCGCCTGGACGACCCGAACGTTTCCGCCGTCGTCCTGAACTACCGCGACATCACGGAGCGCAAGCAGGCGGACGAGGCGCTGCGCCGCAGCGAGGTGCGGTTCCGGGCGCTGGTCGAGAACAGCTACGAGGTGATCTCGCTCTTCGACCGGGAAGGCCGGTGGATCTACGTGAGCCCCTCCGTTCGGCGGCTCTGGGGATTCACGCCCGAGGAGATGCTCGCGACGAAGACCTTCATCGAGAGAGTCCACCCGGAAGACATCCCCGGGGCCATGCTCAACTGGAAAGAGCTCGTTTCCCGCCCGCACGCCGTCTTCCACGTGGAGTTCCGGGTCCTGCACAAAGACGGCTCGTGGCGCGACGCGGAGATCGTGGCCGTCAACAACCTGGACGAGCCGAGCGTCGGCGCGATCGTGGCCAATCTGCGCGACATCACCGAGCGCAAGCGCGCCGAGGAGAAGCTCAAGCGGTCCTACGAGAAGATCCGGGCGCTCGCGGCGAGGCTGGAGAGCGTCCGCGAGGACGAATCGTCCCGGATCGCCCGCGAGCTCCACGACGAGATCGGGCAGTCCTTGACCGCGATCAAGATCCAGCTCCAGACGCTGAAGCGGGCCGCGCCGACCCCGGAGTTCGCCGCGGACATCGAGGACGGGATCGAGGTGGCACAGCGCGCCCTGGAGAGCGTCCGCGACCTCTCGCTGAACTTGCGTCCGTCGGTCCTGGACGACCTCGGCCTGCCGGCGGCGCTGCGGTGGTACCTCGACCGGCAGGCGCAGCTCGCCGGTTTCAAGGCGGAGCTGGGGGCCTCCCTTCGGCCCGGCCGGCTTTCCCGGGAGCTCGAGACAGCCTGCTTCCGGGTGGTGCAGGAGGCCGTCACGAACGTCGCCAGGCACGCGCGGGCCGGACGGGTCCGGGTGGACCTGGCGCAGGACGGGGCGGCGCTCCTTCTCGCGATCCAGGACGACGGCTCCGGTTTCGACGTCGAAGCCGCGCAGGCACGGGCCCGCGGCGGGCAGAGCCTGGGGATCCTCGGGATGGAGGAGCGCGTTTCTCAGCTCGGCGGGACGCTGGCGATCTCCTCCGGCCCGTCGGAGGGGACCCGGATCTCCGTCCGCCTGCCGGTATCCCCGGCCGACCAGGTCCCGCCGCTGGCGTAGCCCGCCCGCCCGGCCGCCCGCTCAGGTCTTTCCCCACTCGAATTTCCGGGTTCCCCGATTGTGGGGCCGGCGGAACTTCGCGACCCTTACCGCATGAGCGTGGATACCGAAGAGACCTGGCCAGGGACCACCCGCCGTCCGGTGCGCGTCCTCCTCGTGGACGACAGCGACGAGTTCCGCAAGCAGGCGGCGCGCTACCTGTCCGCCGCTCCCGGCTGCCGCGTAGCCGGGTTCGCGGCCTCGGGGGAAGAGGCGATCGAGATCGAAAAGACCGTCGGCCCTGACCTCGTGCTCATGGACCTCGTCCTTCCCGGGATCGACGGCTTCGAGGCGGCGCGCCGGATCCGCGCCCGGCAGGGTGCGGGACGCGTCGTCCTCATGACGCACGACGCCGCTCCCTATCGCAAGGCCTTCGGCGAGAGAAGCCCCGCGGACGCCCTGATCTCCAAGAACGATTTCGTGCGGGAGTTCGGGCAGGTGCTCTCCCGCTTCTTCCCGCCGGCCACCGGTTCCGCTCGGAACGGCGATGGCCGCGAGTAAAGAAGGCGTCAGTCTGGAACCCCTTCCCGCGCGTTAGCGGGGATGACTCCGCTGGGAAGCGTTCCACCGGAGGCGAGAGTTTTCCCTGGGCCGCCCGCAACGATGGCCTGAACTCCTGGATCACACTCGGCGGACCGGGCAAACTCGCCCGTTTCTGACCCCCACGGGGACTCGAACCCGTGCCGCGGCCTCCGGGGGGCCCGGGGGGCGCCACGCGCCCCCCGCTCACTTCAGCCAGCCGTGTCCGGACACGGCTCGAGCGGTGCAAGCACTTGCGCCCCGAGTTGGTGGCCCCAACGGGACTCGA
>DATFQY010000061.1:0-8966 GCA_035263845.1 Thermoanaerobaculia bacterium
GTTTGACGGCCGACCCGCGCTCGCGCAAGCCATGGCGGCGCCAAGGATGAAAACGGGCGGGATCGAGTATCGGGACTTCATTGGCGGCTCACCCCTTTCTCACGCGTGGAGACATCCTCTTACACAGTATTTACGTGAGGCACGTTTCACCGGGGGATCGACGTTGGACCAAAGTCCAAGAGAACCAGACGCATCCTCACTTGATATCGTCTGGCACTCGGCTCCGTGAAGCACGGCATTTGCCTTTCGAGGAGGAAACACTGATGTCCACGCGAACCATCTCCCTGTTCGTGGCGGCTCTTCTGGTCTCCGCGGCGGCATGGGGTTCGGGTCCCTCGACCAGCCCGTTCCCTACACCGCTCACTCCAATCAACCCGCGCGGCAGCCTGATGTATGGCAACAACACCAGCGGGAGCATCGGCTTTGCGGGCGAGGAACACGCTTATACGCTCAGCGTAGACCCCGGTCAGACAATCACGGTCCTTGTCATTCCGACTGCCTCGCCGGGATTTCAACCGCATGTCGATGTGAAGAACCCGTCCAACTTTCTGATCGGGTCGGCCACGGCGGCAATGCCCGGCAAGCCGGTCCTGCTTCAGACCGTGCCGGCCTCTACGACGGGGACCTACACGATCATCGTCTCCGGCGCCTCAGGAACGACCGGGAACTACGTAATCACTGTTTTCCTGAATCTGGCCATCGAGGCCGAGGATGTCGCTGGCAACCCGACGGACGACAGCATCGGAACGGCCCAGAACATCGACGCCAGTAGTTTTTCCCTCGGCGGCGCCGCGTCCCGGTTGGCTGTCGTGGGCACCGCGGCAGGCGGCGATGTGGACTACTACTCCTTCGCCCTGAACGCGGGGGCATCGGTCACGATCGCCTTGACCCAGGTGAGCGGGTGCGTTGAGGGTTGCGCGACGCCCTCGGGCGGCGGCGGCGCAACCCTGCTGCTTCAGGACAGTTCCGCCAATACGCTCGCGACCGGCGCTTCGGGACCCACCAACGTGGATCTCGCCATCCGGAACTTCACTGCTCCGTCGACGGGCAACTACTACGTCCGGGTCGCTGGAACCGGCTCGTCCTCATACTCCCTCGTCGTGATCCGAAACGGCGACTTCGACTTCGAGGGGAACGGCACCCTCGCGCACGCCGAGGATCTCCAAGACGAGTTCGTTCTCGGGGATGTTGGCAACGGATGCTCCCCGGATGCCGATTACTATGCCTTCGGCGTCAACGCCGGAGACAACCTCGTCATCTCGACGGCGACGCCCGCGGACGGGTCGGGACAGTTCGTCAACACGCTCAACCCCCACATCCAGCTCTACGACAAGGACGGCAACCTCGTCGCGTCAGGGACCGTCATGGCCGATGGAAGAAACGAGCAAATCAACTACACCGCCCTGTCAACCGGCGCGTATCGCGTGGAGATCAACGGGGAGACCGGGACGACCGGAGAGTACGTCCTGGAATTTCAGGGCAACACCGGCGCGCCCCCTTCCGCGTTCACTCCGGACACGTCCCCATGCACGGCGATCACGGCCGCGAGCCCGGCCCACCTCTGGATCGGCCTGAGAAACAGCGACGACCAGGGAACGAACTTCGACCTCAAGGTGGAGCTCTTGAAGAACGGCAACGTCGTCACTTCCGGCTTGAAGCGGTGCGTCACGGGCGTGACGCGGAACCCATCCCTGGCGAAGGAAGGGATCGTGGATTTCGAAGCCTTCAGCGCCAAGCCGGTCGCCTCCAATGACGTGATCGCGCTACGCGTCTCGACCCGGATCGGGACGAACCCCGACGACACCAAGTGCGCGGGACACACCAGCGCGACAGCGCTGCGCCTCTACTACGACTCGGCGAACCGTCCCTCGCGCTTGGACGCGACGATCACGCCGGATTCGAGCAAGGACTTCTACCTCCACTCCGACGGCACGGTCTGCGGAAGCGCCCAGAGCGCCGCCTCGACCTTCACCCTCGACAACACGGCCCCGGTCGCGGCGAATCCCCGCTGCCGTGATTCCGCGCCGGTCAGCTTCTCGGGAGGAAACCCCTTCTCGGTGATCGGGACATGGAGCCTCGCTCCCCTTCCTTAGTCTTGACTCCCCGGCCGGCCTTCGCGCCGGCCGGGGATTTCCCTTCCCCTTCATCCTGAAGAAGCGAAGCGACCGAAGGACCTACTCAGCATTGTCCTGGTCTTCCCCGACGACTCCGAGTACCGATCGTCCGGATCCACGTCATGGCTAAGTCTTCTTACGTTCAGGGCTGGAAGCCGACCATCCTCCAGAGCTTCGAGGTGTCGTAAACGCGTCCGGCCTTGACGACCATCGAGACGCGGCGAAGGTTCCGGATGTCGGAAAGCGGGTCGCCGTCCACGACGATCAGGTCCGCGGCCTTGCCCGCCTCGATCGAGCCGCTTTCCTTGTCCCTCTTCATGACCCGGGCGGGAACGATCGTCGCCGCCTGGATGGCCTCCATCGGGGTGAAGCCCGCCGAGGCGTAGATCTCGATCTCGCGGTGGAGGCTGTGGCCCGGCACCGCCTGGTCCGTGCCCGCGACGATCGGAACACCGAGCCGGTGGAGCTGCCGCAGGACGTCCAGGTACAGATTCCAGACCTTGTGCGAGCTCTCGGCCTGCTCCGGCGAGGCGCCGAAGGTCTGGAGGGCAGGCTTGAGAGGCTCGGCAACCTTCGCGAGGCCCGGCTCGAACCTCGCGATCTCCTCCGGTGTGTGGCTGTTCAGCTCCGCCAGAGCCATCGTTGGATCAACGACGACGTTTCGCCGCTGGAAGAACGCGAGCGTCTCCTTCGACGAGGCCGAAGACAGGTCGATCTCCTGCCTCGCCTTGAAGAGCACCGGCTGCGACAGCCGCGCGTCCGGGTCGTAGGAAGGCGGGAACAGAGCCCGGACGACGTACTGCATGTGGTTGATCATGTCCATCCCGGCTTCGACGGCATGGACGGCACCGATCCCGAAGGGAATATGACCGGTCACCGTCATTCCCGCCTCGTGCGCCGCCTTCGAAAGCGGCGCGATCAGCCGCGGCGGCAGGCTGGAGTAGATCTTGACCTGCGAGCAGCCCGCCCCGCGGAAAGTCTCGATCAGGCTCGGGATCTCGCTCTCTTCTCGAAGGCGCGTCGTGCCGATCGACGCCTGGCCGTCGCCGTCCACGAAGCAAGCGAGAAGGATCGACGGGCCAAGCCCTTTTCCCGAATCCACCGAGTCGCGCACGGAGCGGATGAAGTCGAGCTCGTTGCCGCAGTCGCGCACCGTCGTGACGCCGGCGGCGAGGTAGAGCGGCCCCCACTCGACCTGCTCGAAGTGGGCGTGCATGTCCCAGAGCCCCGGCAGGATCGCCTTTCCCGGGAGGTCGATGCGCCGCGCTCCCTTCGGAATCGTGACGTCCTTGCGCGTTCCGGCTGCCGTAATCCGTCCCTTTTCGACCACGACGACGGAGTCCTGCACCGCCGCCGGGCCCTTCGCGTCGATCAGCGTCGCGCCCGTGAACGCGACCGCCCCGCTCTCCTCGCCCTGAGGAGTTGCGAGCGCCGGCTTCGAGATCTCGTAGAGCGCGGCCAATCCGTCCGCCGCGGCGCTGGCGACGAGCGCGGGAAGCGCGGCCGAGTAGCCGGTCCTCGTCGCCTCGAAGTGGTCGAACTCGGCGTCCACCGCCTTGAGAGCGGCCAGACGCCCGTCGCGATCAACCCAGAACGTTTCCCTCCCCCAGCCCAGCCCGCCCACCGAGTAGCGCTCGAGCGTCGCCGGCTTGCCTTCGTCATCGGAGACGTCGTCTTTCCCGCGGCGCTCGATGGCGACGGAGCCCGAGGGAAACACCGTCAGCGCGGCCGGCTTTCCGTGAGAGGACCAGTACCGCCAGAGCTCCTGGGTGACGACGACCGGCGAGTATCCGTCGGCGACGAAGAAGGCATCCGGGGCGCGGGCCTTCGCGGCGGAGCCGCCGCGCTCGATCGAGACCGTGCCGTCCTCGACCGAGATGCGGTCGTCGAGCTGCGAGTAGCGCGACGTCGAGCCCCAAGCCTGGTAGCGGACCACGGAGCCGTCCTTCGCCAGTGTCAAGGTCGCCGAGAGAGGGACGGTCGTGTTCCGGTCGGTGAAGCTGAAGTTCACGCGGATCTCGGTCGTCCCGTCGGGCTGCCGGACGCGGAGGGCCCGCTCGATCCCGATCGGCTGCTGGAACTTGTAGAGTCGGAAGGTCTCCGTCTCGCGCGCGGCATCGGGACCCGGCGCGAGAAACCGCAGGAGAAACAGAAGGTGGAGAATCATTCGGAGAGTCTACCGGGAGTCCGATAATGGCGCGGCGGAGGATGAGATGAAGCGTTACCTGTGGATCGGCCTCGCGATCTGGCTCTTCGCGACCCTGGCGATCCGCTTCGGCGGAGGAGGAATCTTCCCGACGGCCCCAGGCTTGCGGTTCGCGATCCTGATGGCGGTCACGGCCCTCGTCATCGGGGCGGCGGTCGCGTACCTAGTGCGGCAGGTCCGGAAACCGGAGAACCGCCTTCGCGCGGCCGTGCTCGTCGTCCTGCCCGGCATCCTCCTCGACACGGGGAGCGTTCTGTGGTTTCCCCGCGTCTTTCCGAACCTGCCGCGGGACGCCGGGATGCCCTTCGCCGCGTTGCTGTTATGGGCATACGGGATCGCTTTGCTGGCGGGCGTGCTGGCGAAACCCGGAGCCTCGGAAATCGTTAGTTAAGATGGCGCGTTGTGGGGAGCATGGAATCCACGCTAGTTGATCGGGAGACCTCCAGGCAGGAGAGGCTCGGGACGGCCCTTTCCGGGATCGCGAAGACGGTCGCGGGGAGCCTCGAGCTCAAGGCCATCTTCTCCCGCGTCGCCGAAGCCGCGCGGAAAGTCATCCCGTTCGACGTCATGGGCGTCAGCGTCGTCCAGGATCCCGAAGTCCCGTGGGACGACCTGGAGAACGTGACGTTCTCGGCATTCGCCGTAGCCGGCGACCTGGCGGCCGACGAAATCGGACGCTACCGCCGGGCGGATGTCTCACCCGGCCTTCGGCTGAACGAGCCCGGCAAGGTCTTCCGGCACTCCAACGTGCGCCAGGTTCTCGACCCGGCGTACCTGCTCGACGCCCGGATCCTCGCCCAGGATTGCGGCTCGCTGATGACCTGCCTGCTCCCGTCGGAGCGCCCGCTCGGAACCATCTGGTTTTCCGCCTCGAGGGTCGGCGCGTTCGAGCCGGAGGACGAGGCGGCTGTCCTCGCGATCGCGGACCTCGTCGCGGTGGCCCTGCGGCACGACCGGCTCTTCCGGGAGGAGCGCGAGCGCCGGCGCCGCAGCGAAGCGCTCGAGGCGATGCTCCCGATGCTGTCGAAGGCGCTGGACATCCGGGAGGTCTTCGACCAGCTCTCGGCCGCCGTCGGCGAGATCCTTCCCCACGACCGGATGGCGCTGGGCCTCTACACGGAGGACCGCAAGGCCGTCCGAATCCACGCCTACACGGGCGACCGCGTGCCGGACATGCCTTCGACGTTCCGCGTGGAGGGCGATCCGAAGACCGAGGCCGACTGGAGCTTTTTCCTCGTCCGGGACCTTCGGCAGGACGCGAAGTGCTGCGGCGAGAAATACGAGGCGTTGAAGAAGGACGGGATGCGGTCGCTGCTGCGCGTCCCGGTCCGGCTCGAGGGAGAGATCGTCGGGGGCCTGACCTTCTTCTCGAAGGGCACCGGCCGTTACCGCGCGGAGGACGCGGACTTCGCCCGCCGCATCGCCGACCAGGTCTCCCTGGTGCTCTCGCACGAGAAGCTCGCGCAGGAGGCCCGGATCGCCGCCGAGGCCCGTGAGGAGGCGCTGGAACTGGAGGAGCGGGTCACCTCCCTGATGAACGCCTTCGCGTCGTACCTCGGAGGCCCGCGGCAGATCATCGGGAACTCGAAGAGCTGGCGCGAGGCGCTGGACCTCGTCGCGAAGGTCGCTCCGACGGAGACGACGGTCCTCCTGACCGGCGAGTCCGGCACCGGGAAGGAAGTCGTCGCCCGGGCGATCCACGCGGCGTCGCCCCGGGCCGAGAAGCCGTTCCTCGCCATCAACTGCGCGGCCCTGCCGGAGCAGCTTCTGGAGTCGGAACTCTTCGGGTACGAGCGCGGGGCCTTCACGGGGGCGCTTCAGTCCCGGGCCGGCAAGATCGAGCAGGCCGCCTCCGGCGTCCTGTTCCTGGACGAGGTCGGCGAGATGTCCCCCTCGGTCCAGGCGAAGTTCCTTCGCGTTCTCCAGGAGAGGGAATTCCAGCGGCTCGGCGGCTCCCGCGTCCAGAAGGCGGACGTGCGCGTCATCGCCGCGACCAACCGCGACCTCTCGACGGCCCTGGCGAACGGCGAGTTCCGCGAGGACCTCTACTACCGGCTGCGCGTCTTCGAGATCGGCCTGCCTCCCCTTCGGGAGAGGAGGGAAGACATCCTTCCGCTCGCCGAGGCCTTCCTCGAGGAGATCGGGCCGACGGTGGGCCGTCCCGCAGCGGGGATCTCGAAGCAGGCTCGCGACGTCCTCCTGGCCTACTCGTGGCCCGGCAATGTCCGGGAGCTGCGCAACGCGATCGAGCGCGCGATCATCCTGGCCGACGGCGGCCTGATCACGGCCGAGCATCTGCCCGCTCGCCCGGGAAACGGAAAGAACGGGAACTCCATCCACACGGACGTCGGCAGGGGTCTGGCGGATGTCGAGCGCAGCCTGGTCGAGAACGCGCTCAAGGAGGCCGGAAACAACAAGGCCCTCGCCGCCCGGCTCCTGGGAATCACCCGGTCCCAGCTCTACTCCCGAATCCAGAAATACGGCATCGCCTAGCCAGCGCTCGGCCTGGATCCGGCTCTTCCGCCGCTGACGACCAGGTTCCTCAGCGAGTAGATATGCGTGAGGATGCCCAGAGGCGGTCCGAGGAACAGCGGCACGACGACGAGCGGGAAGCGGCCGACGTTGGGCGCGCGCGAGATCACCGCGGCGACCGGCGCAAGGATCAAATCCAGGATCCCGAAACAGTTCCAGGCGATCGCCCACGCGCGCGCACTCGGCCATCCGCGGGCGATCGCCAGTGCCACCGCGGGCGCCGCGATTCCCGTCAGAACGTCGCCGATCCCCGCCGGCAGGGCGAACGAAGCCGGCAGCGCCCCCGCGGCCAGGAACGGCCACAGGAACATTCCTCCGGCCACCCGGTAGCTCTGTACACCGATCAACCACTCGGGCGGGGTCGCGGCATTGATGGCGCGCACCGATTTCGATGCGAAGAGCAACAGGATGCCGGCGGCGAACATCGCGAGCATGACGAGCAGGAGCCGGGGCTGCTGGACCAGCCGCTGCGCGGCCGCCTCCGGCGGAGAAACGACCACCGGAGAGCGGACGGCGAGAACGGCCCAACCAACCCAGAGAGCAAGCGCCGCCCCGACGACCAGCGGCACCGACAGTTGAGTCGATGAGGAGAGCGTTGTCCGGCGCGCCGCAAGGGCGAGGATCCCGGTGTGCGCCGCGACCATCAGGACGCTCAAGGACACGATAACGACTCCGACGGCATGAAGGAGGCTTTCCGAAAGCAGACCGCTATCCGTCATCGGAATGTTCCTTTTGTCCTTCCTCAGGACCTCGAGGACAAGGCCGGGGACCGCGCCGCCTGGCGGTTTCGTGTCAGGTGAGGCACGATGCCGAGCAGCCGTTCGACCACCGTCAGCTGGGCCCGGTGATGCATCTCGTGCTCCTTCGTGCCGAGCAGCATCTCGAAGCGGCTCTTCGAGGCTCCGCCGGGCTGACGGACCTGCTCCGACAGCAACGTCTCGGGGAGCGTCTCCACCCACTGGCTCCACTTCTCGCCTTCCGAGCGTAGCAATTCGACGATCTGGCCCTTCGAGCGGGTCTTCTTCTCCTCGGACGCCGAATGCTCGACGAGCTCCCCGAAGTTGAAGCCCTCGAGCGACGGCAAACGATCCTCCTCATGGAGACGATGATCCGCGCGAGAAAGCCAGGCAATGTGCACCAGCGTCTCCGCCACGGAGCGGCTTTCCGGAGTCGGGCGATAGCTGTAATCCTTCTCGGCAATGTCCTCCGCGATCAGGATCGTGTTCTTGCGCACGGTGCGAAAGCTGTCGGCGAGCTGCCTGGGTCCGTAGAGACTCATGGGTTCCTCCTTTTTCACCTGCTTCTGGAATCTCTTCCCACAGTTCATCGATACGCACCCGTCCGCGCCCTGGTTTCCGGCTGGCGGGTGAGGTCCCGCCTATCGGGAGTCTCCTCTTGGCTCCCGCCGGCCGGGTGGACCCGGGGGCGGGTATCGATCGCCGCCGCGATCAGCGCCGTCGAAAGGCCGCCGAGCGCGAGCAGCAGGAAGACACGGCTGAAAGCACGGAGCGCGCCCGGTCCGTGCGCCGAGCCCGCGAGCGCGACGACGGCGCCGACTCCCAGGACGGACCCGATCTGACGGATCGCCTGGTTCGCGCCGGAACCGACCGCGAACCGGTTCGGCGGCAGGCTCCAGGTCGAGGCGGCCGCCAGGGCCGGAAGGACGAGGCCCACGCCGATGCCGCTCAGGACCATCGGCGGCAGCCACTCCGCGACGTAGTGCGGCGTCGGGCTCGTGCCGAGGTAGCGCCACAGGAACCCCAGCGCGAAAATCACGCCGCCCGGGACGATCAGCGCCCGGTGACCCAGGCGCCCTCCCAGCCGGCCGGTCACCGGCGCCACGGCCATGACCAGCAGCGGGCCCGGAGACATCCCGAGCCCGGCCTGGAGGATCGAGTACCCCCAGACGCCGGTCAAGAAGAGCACGGAGCCGAGGAACATCGCCGAGAAAGTCGCCCCGAACACGAGCGTCGCGATGTTGGCGAAAAGAAAACTCTTCGATTCGAAGAGCGACACGTCGAGCGCCGGGGACAGAACTTTCCGCGACCGGACCCAGAACAACGCCAGGAGCGCCAGGGCGGCGGCGAGGCAGGCCAGGACCGCGGGAGCCGCCC